>JBGSHQ010000385.1:0-5110 GCA_041752095.1 Bdellovibrionia bacterium | reverse complement strand
TCGTTTCTCAGATTCCCGCACTCATCATTTCTACAGCAGCCGGTATTATCGTCACTCGTACTGCAAGCGGAACGAATTATTCTGCTGAATTTTCGAAGCAACTTTTTACAAATCCTAAAGCGCTCCTCGCATCTGCGGGTGTTATGGGCTTTATGGGAATTGTTCCTGGCCTTCCTCTCATTCCGTTTTGGGCACTGGGTGGCGGTCTTTACGGGATCGCTCGTAAAATCGAAAAAGATGCGAATAAGGCAAAAGCCGCTGAAGATTCTAAAGCAGCTCTTGAAAAAGCAAAACCAGGACAGGAAAAACTCGAGAATTTACTCCAGGTCGATACGCTCGAGCTTGAAGTGGGTTATGGACTGATCAATATTGTCGATGCGGATCAGAATGGCGATCTACTTGAACGTATTACGAATATCCGTAAGCAGTTTGCTCTCGATTATGGAATCATCGTTCCGCCACTTCGAATTCGAGATAACCTAGAATTGAAGCCAGGCGATTATCAAGTACTGCTTAAAGGTGTTCAAATCGGTCATGGAACGCTCATGGTCGGTCACTTACTCGCGATGGATCCAGGAAATGTGAGTGATGCGATAGCTGGAATTCCAACGAAGGAACCTGCGTTTGGGCTCGATGCACTCTGGATTACTGCTCGACAGAAAGATGATGCAACGTTTGCGGGTTACACCGTTGTTGACCTATCGACAGTGATTGCAACCCACCTCACTGAACTGGTTCGGGCAAATGCAGGAGAGCTG
Source organism: Bdellovibrionia bacterium (assembly GCA_041752095.1). Lineage (GTDB taxonomy): Bacteria > Bdellovibrionota > UBA1018 > UBA1018 > UBA1018 > JACMQW01. Next base: position 4,352 of record JBGSHQ010000385.1, on the reverse strand, counting down.
GTCGGACGTCAGGAGCTTCAGACGCTCCTCGAAGCACTCAAGCAAACGGCGCCAAAGGTAGTCGAGGATGTCGTTCCTGCTCTACTCCCGATGGGATCTGTTCTTAAAGTTCTTAAGAATCTTCTTCGCGAAGGAGTTTCGATTCGTGATCTTAAAACGATTCTTGAAGCTCTGGCAGAAGCGGCTCCTACTCAGAAAGATACTCAGTTATTAACGGAGCATGTGCGATCAGCTCTCGGTCGAAGTTTAACGAAGAAACTTGTCTCTCAGGATGGAGAGCTTTTATTACTGACACTCGATAGAACCATCGAAGAAACGGTTGCAAGCGGAATTCTTCAAACCGACCAAGGTCAGCAACTTTCGCTTGATCCTGATTTTGTAAGAAAGTTAATCGCGGAATTAAATCAGTGGGTAGTCGAGGCGATGCAGCAGACGTCTTCTGCTGTTGTCTTATGCAGTCCGATGATTCGTCCGCATTTAAAGGGACTTGTCGATCGATTTATTCCTGGTGTGATCGTGTTATCGCATAACGAAATCAGCCCGAACGTAAATGTGAAAAGTATTGGAACTGTTGTTTTAAAAGCAAGTTAAGTGAGGACTCGAGATGCAAATTAAGAAATTTGAAGCGCCATCCATCCAAGAAGCATTAGATGCGATTAAGCGGGAATTAGGTCCAGAGGCCATTATTCTCCAAACGAAACGAAACCGAAAAGGTTTTGGGCTCATGGGTGCAGCGAGTGTCGAAGTCACTGCTGCTATTTCAGATCGTTCAGCAACAAAACGTGTTTTTGTTGAACGTCGTTTATCCGATGATGGAAAAGAAGCGATTCGCAGTCTTCCCGCATCGAAACAAGCTGAGATTTTAGAAAAGTCAGTAGAGCGTGCTGAAGGCCGTAATACTCGAGCGGCTGGAATTAATATTCCAAAGAAGCTCACCGAACGCCGTTATGTTGATATTGATTCCCATGATATTCCGAAGCGGGAGGTGACTGCGCGAGCTACCACGCAGGCGACGTCTTCCGCAGCTTCTGCATCTACGACTGTGAAGTTAGAAGATGAAATGAAGTATCTGAAGCGGATGATCGAAGAATTAAAAATAGCTCAAGAAGATGCGGGAAGTGGAACGAATTCATTCGCAAGTCAGCTTCATGATAACCCGGCACTCATGGATGCATTTGAACACCTTCTCATGAATGGTGTCGATAAACGGTATGCACTTGGGCTCGTTAAAAAAGCTGGATTTGAGCTCGGGCCCACTGAATCGAAAAACCCGGATGCTGTTTTAGACCAGGTGACCTATGAAGTGATGAGTGCTTTAGACACGCTTGATCCCTTTGAAAATCTGACTCCAGGTTCAAGAGGAGAGGCCGGACCCTTCTGCGCAGCCTTAGTAGGGCCCACAGGAGTGGGTAAAACAACTACATTGGCTAAGTTAGCGAGTCTCGCTGTGCTTCGTAAAAATCTTCGAGTGGGTTTAATTAATCTCGATGTTTATAAGGTTGCGGCATTTGATCAACTTCAGACATACGCAAAAATTTTGAATATCCCGTTTCGTTCTGCTCATAATCTCGAAGAATTACAAACGGCAATCGCAGATTTTAGAGGTCTCGATCTCGTATTGATCGATACGACAGGACGTTCTCAGCGCGATGAAGCGAGTTTAAAAGAAATGGCTGAAACACTTAGATCGCTCGATATTCCAGTTCAGGTTCATCTCTGCACTGCAAGTTCGACTCGTGATCTAGAACTTTATGATATTGCGAATCGTTTCTCGGTTTTCAAGCCGACTGCGCTTACGGTGACGAAACTCGATGAATCGACTCTGTTTGGTTCGATCTTTAATGTTTCTCAGCGTTCGAAGCTACCACTGAGTTACTTCACCACTGGTCAGCGTGTTCCCGAAGATTTAGAAGATGCAACCCGAGAGCGTGTGGCTTCTCTCATCATGGACCTCTAGGTTAAATCATGAATGATCAAGCTGAGACGCTTCGAAAAATGATGAAGTTTCTGAATGTGAAACGGTCAGCGAAATCGGATCCGGCCATAGCCGTGTATCTTGCACCTGAGGTAAGACGACTTCGTTTATTCTCACCGCGTGAATTATCTTTGCTGAATCGAAAGCGAAGAGGTCTTTACCGCATTCGTGACGAGAGTGATCCGATTGCTTCGAATGGGGGAAGTCCTGAAATCTTAGGGCGTTTAACAGTTCTATCTTCAGATGAAGCAGATATCGTTGCGAGCTACCAGCAGGTAAAAAATGATGTCAGAGTTAAGGGTGTCAAAAAAATGGACATTCTGATTTGCGGTGTGGAGTCCGAGTCCGAGGGACGTCGTATTTTTGTTCAGTTTTTTGAAGCCTGCCGACGGTTTCTCGACATTGATTTAGTTTATGTGGGTACGCTATTTCGTGGAGAAAAAATTCGGGAGAGTCTCGCGATCTCGAATTTTCTGCTACACTATCAAGGTAGGACCCGCGAATGTCCGAATCGGGCAGGAAGCCCAGATATTAGGTAGTATTATGCCAAATAAAAAGCCAGGGAAGAGGCAAGGTGAAACGATGGGCCTAAATCAGGGAATTCAGAAATATAAAGAATCTGCAAAGGCGGCCACTAAAGTGAGCGCAAAAAGTAAAACTGCAGAAAAGCCTCAAGAGAAGTCCGTCGATAAAAATATCGAAAAGACTTTGAAGGCGGCAAAAAAAGAAAAATCCGCTGAAGCCGATAAGGTAGAGAGCTCAGCAAAGCTGAAGACAGCGGCTGCTAAGACGTTATCAGCCAAAACAAAACCCGCTAAAGAAGCTAAAATTGCTGCAAAGTCTAAGGATGAAGACGATGAGCAAAATACAGAAAATACCGATGGTGATGAAGCCGAAGGAGTAGCCGCAGCTGGCGAGAATGAAGCTGAGCTCCAAAAGGAACTCGAAGAAGAGATTGCACGGGATGCCGCTCAGACTTCTAAGCTCGTGAAGGAAGATTTTTCTCCAGTGAATAGTACGCGTGATCGTCTAGTGGTTGAGTACGCTCCGCTTATTAAGTATATCGCACAGAAAATTGCAGCACGATTGCCGACGAACATCGAACTCGATGATCTGATGTCGAGTGGTGTGATTGGTCTTATGGACGCGATCGAGAAGTATGATTCTTCTCGAGATAATAAATTTAAAACGTATGCAGAGTTCCGAATTCGCGGTGCAATTCTAGACGAACTTCGCGCACAAGACTGGGTTCCCCGTTCGGTCCGTGAAAAAGCAAAAACACTGGAAAGGTGTTATGCAAGGATCGAACAGACGAAGGGAAGGCATGCGACTGATGAAGAAGTGTGCGCGGATTTAGGCGTATCTCAGGCTGAATACCATGAGATGTTAAACCAAGTTCGTTCCGTTTCACTTCTCTCGTTTGATGATGTCCAGAATTTCTCTAAGGCAGATAAGCGTGCCCTTCATGGTTTTAGTGATGTTTCTAACTATAAGAGTGCGACTCCTTATTCAGAAGTAAATCATGCGGCTTTAAAGAAAATGATTTCTGAATCGATTAATGATCTTCCAGAGAAGCAACGTCTGGTTCTATCGCTTTATTATTATGAGGATCTGAACTTAAAAGAAATTGGTCGCGTTCTCGACGTTACCGAGTCTCGTGTTTCACAGCTTCATACGCAAGCCATCTTACGACTGAAGGGTAAACTCCGAAACCACTGGGATGAGTTTATTGCGTTGTTTGGAGCGGGTGGACTTTAATCGCTTCTTTAACGGACGCAGGTGACCGATCTGTCGTTTGAACTGTCTTTTGAAAAAAAGCGGGTAGAATAGAAAGAACGATCAGAATTAAAAAGCCAAGTGCAGTCGGCTTTGTCTTTCTAGGGGCTGCGACTCTCACGACTCGTTTTCTTTGAATCTTTTTCGTGGTCATTTTAAGCGGCCTTCGAAGTCGGGTCTAAGTCTTTAAGTGCGTCGAGAACCGAAGCTGCTGATTCACCACTCGCAGCCTGCGCGGGCTGAGCCTCTGCAGGTGGATTAGCCGCTTTAAGTGCTTCGGCTGCAACTTCGGCTGCTTTTGCTGCCGCCACGCGATATTCGTTTTCCGGAAGGTCTTTGGTGAGGTAGGAATTACAATGGCGGATGCATTTTCGATCGCAGTTTCCGGCCTTCGGGCGCAAACAACGCGGCTGGCCGCGACGGCCAGCAATATCGCGAATGCGTCGACCGGTGGCGCTGTGCCTTCGGCCGATCCATCGGCACCCGCCTCGACCCTCTATACACCTGTCACCGTCGATTTCTCGGCCCAGGCGGGTGGCGGCGTTTCCGCGCAGGTGCGGCCCGATCCGAATGCCTATTCCGTAATCTATGATCCGTCATC
>JBGSHQ010000384.1:0-4453 GCA_041752095.1 Bdellovibrionia bacterium | reverse complement strand
GCATGAAAACCTCAGTCAAACTTATACTTATCCCCTTTGAGGCTCAAGTCAGGATGACTTGCGAATGGGGAACGCCTAGTTAGGGCGCCCAAGGATACGGGAGAGAAAAATACTGTGGTGAAATCCTTCAGACCTATTCAGTTCGCTCGAATCTTGGCATGCGTAATTCTCTTCGCACTCCTTCCCCTAAAAAACGCGAATGCTTCCGGCATCATTAAAGCCGAATCGAATGGGTTTCTTCGTCGGTCTGAAGACCGCGCCGATAGTTCTTCCACTATCGCTGTTGGACCTCGAATTGATAATCAGGGAAAATATGTCGAAGGAAAATTAGATTTAGACGCGATCATTCAGGTTTCAGATACCAAGCAGCTCACCATCGACCATAGTGCATTCACGTTAGAAGCATCAAACGCGTATATTGCCACATCGAAAAAGCTCATGAATCGCCATCAAGTTACTGTTGGACGTCGTGACTATGATTGGTCGAAGTTTGATAAAGAATGGGAGCTTGGCGCAGTTTCTCCCCGATTTATTTGGGACCCTACACGCCCCCAGTCGGTAGGGATGACGGGAATTTTTCATAGCTATGAAAGTAAACACTGGAGAGTTCTCTCGCACGCATCTCCATTATCCATTCCAGAAAGGGGATACCCTGTTCGAAACGAAAACGGAAATCTCTCTTCTTCGAACGCATTTTACGTTCCCACATTTGAAAACGCAGTTATTGCAAAGCAGAACTTTGCTATCAAATATAATGTAGAATACCCACCGATGAACGAACTTCTTATGAATGCGGGGGGAATAACCAGTGTGCGGTGGTCGAGTGAAGAAAGTGGAAAAGGATTCTGGGTTCAGAGTCTTTATGGTTTTACACCGATTTACCAGCCGAATATCGCTGTATTACCTCAGTTAGTTCCCCAAAAGGGAGTTATTGATGTCCGGATATCTCCGGCAGTCCAGAGGCACCACCTTCTTTCATTCGAAACGGGTGTAAATAGAAATAATTTTTCACTTTGGTCTTCCGTCACTAATGAAATACCAACAGAGCGAACATTACAGCCGGACTGGAGCGCTCCCAATACAGAAGCGGCTATGATTTATTCGGCAGGTGGATCAGTTCGCGTCGGCCGTTGGAGTCTAAAAAGTTCATATCTATTAGTCGATGAAAAGACCCCCGAGACTATTGAAGAGAAAGATTTCACGATAGAGCTTCCAAGTCGGTTTTCCTTTCGACGCGCTGTTCGTGCTGATCTGGAGTTCCAGAGTAACGGGCGAATGAACTATGCACTGGGATTAGTAAATGATTTAGCATTTGATTCACAGCTCATTAGTTTCGATATGACTTATACTCTTATAAAACATGAAACTGCGTTGACCCTTAACCTGGGCAGCGACTTCTTTGCCTCATCTACAAGTAAGGGCTACATCGGCCAATACATGGGCAACGATCGCTTCAGGGGTGGTGTCTCATATGCCTTCTAAGTTTATAATGGTTTCACTATTAGCAATCTGCCTGTTTTCTTGCGGAGAGTTAAAACCGAAAAACAAAACACTTTTACCCAGCAACGATATCGGGTGCTTCGATAAATTAGGTGCGCGAGTTTCGAAGTATATCGATGGAAATATCGAGTCCGACGAGTGGATTGAAACATTCACTTGTGTGAATGATCAGGTAAGATTTTTTAAAAAGTATGTTCGAGGGTCTGCTGCAAATGGATACAGTAAGGAAGATATCGCAGCGCTCATTCGAAAACTATTAATCGTAAATCGCACCGTAAGTGATCAGTTTATTACATCGATTTTCGAGATAAAAGCCTCCATATTTGGTGGCTCTTCCGAAGTCATAACGGCGACTGAAATCGATCAGTTTCTAAAATTTAGTGACGTTTTAAAAACAGAAACCTTAACCTTAATGCCAGCAGTAAAGGCTCGAAGGGGTAAAACAACCTCTTCATCTATTCTTCAGCTTACCGACAGCCTAAATGACTTTGGGAATAAATTAGCAGACTTTTTAGGAACCCTTCGTGGGAATGGAGTTGTTACTAAAGAATCTTACTTACCCTTCATCCGCGAACTCCTTTCACTTCATGGCGGAGATGTTTCCTTAATCGATCAATATGGCGATTTCGCTAGAAACATTAAAGTCATTATAACAGGAGGAAGCCCAGACTTTATAGAAACCTCGGCCTGGAAGAATCTATTGCGAGAAGGGATTTCGCTGGGCGGGATCATTCTTGCACAGAATGATATGAAAAAATCTGAGCTTTCATTAACGGATGAAGGCGATGTTTTCGATATTGAAATCGCTAAAAGGATCCAGATTCTTTCAAGCCAGATAATTCGGAATCACGGAGATGGAGTTCCCTTAAATTTATTCGATGCGGCGATAGATACTCTGCCAATGCGCGATCTAAATGAGGAAAAAAGAACTGCATTAAAAACGGATCTCCGTGCCATTGTGTTCACGATGTTTAAAAGTGGCGTTCCAAACCTTTTAACAGAAAAAGCGATTCAGAATGTTTACGATTTATATGAGTCAGGGATGCGTTCTCAGATTCATTTAAAAAGAATTTATGAAGGGGTGTCGCAAAATATCAACTTTGAAGATGTAAAACAGGAAGAATTTGAATCTTTAGCAAGGAGTTACCTTTTCAGAGCAGGAACAGGAAGAGAACGAGCTGAAGTAAATCGCCTAATTCGAATTGCTAAAAACTATGATGGATTATTTCCCGAAAACTCTAACGGAGTAGAGTTCACGGTAGCTCGAAAGGAAACACGAACCTTAAATCATATGATTCGAATGTCGTGGTTTAATCTAGCGATCGACTATGGATTTAAGGTTTACGCATCCGGTCCGATAAACTCGGTTGGAGTACGATCAGCCTGCGCAGAGGATCTAGAAAAGCTAACTGAAAATGTCAAAAACATACTCATAGCGTGGAAGCTTTCGAATCCGGTATTAAAACCAATCGATGTTGCGAAAAAAAGATTTCGGGAAGGAAATCTTTTTATGCCGAATTCGAATGGGGACAAATATTTCTCTCCAGAGGAGGCCACATATTATATCGCCTTTCTGACTTCCGCGAGCACACTATCCGAACGTGTCTTTAAGGCGATAACGAGCGATGGGCCTGATTGGAAAGCATGCCCACTTGAAGGCGAAGATGAGTTACACCAGAAGGCTGTAAAAGCCGAGTGTTTTAGGGCCATCTATTTTTCACACCCAGAAATTTTTTGGAACACTTTTCCAGGACTCCAAGCTGCGTACGCAAAAATGAACCCAGCACAAAAAGCAAAGCTCGCCCATTCAATGGAGCAGGCAGCGCGGACAGGTGGATATAATCCAAACCCGATTGGCCCCTTTGATGTAAATTCTTTTGCTGCAATTCCTCATTATATTGAGGACGTCATGATTCGCTTTGATAGGAATCGAAATGAAGTTCTCGATAAAAATGAGATTTTAGAAAAGGCGTTCCCAATATTTCGTGAAACTTTATCTACAGTCCCAAAAAAGCCGATTAAATCGAATATCATTCTTCGAGGTATTTTAACCTATTTAATGAAATTCGGAGTCCAACCCAAAAGTACTGCGAAGCTCATGCTCTGGATTGCAGAGTTGCCATTTTCGGACGTTACCGCAGATCGTAACTCGCTTTATAATGTAGTCGCCCTTATTTCTTCCGGAATCGATATTGGAACGATGAGTGTAGAAAGCGAATCCATCATACCTGGCGTTGATCTTTTTCCAACAGTCATCCCGAATCGGTAAATTAATCCCTACTGACTGCGCCATTGCCGGTAAATAACGCCCATTGTTCAAGGCCTCTTCTTCGGTACACTGAAAGATATCATTTCTTTCAATGGTCCCTTTGAAGAGGAGTTTGTGATGCTTAGAAAGTTCGTCCTTTGTTTTGCATTTGTTATCATCGCTCAATCACTGGGTCTCACTACTGCCTATTCAGCTCCGGCTGTACAAAAAGACTGGGCTCTTCTCACGTTTTTAAATGGTTTTAATAATTTAGATACTTTTGGGTATAAAGACGTAAATGAAATGGAAGTGATTGGGTCAACTGCGAATGTTCATGTCGTCACACAGTGGGCGAGCTTAAGAACCCGGGAAGTTCATCGTATTTATGTTCAGAAGGACAATAACCCGAACACAGTAACAAGTCCCGTTGTTGAGAACCTAGGTCAAATCGACATGGGTGATTATAGAAACTTAGTCGACTTCGTAAAGTGGGCAGTAAAAAAATATCCCGCAAAACATTATTTTTTGAATGTGTGGAATCATGGAAACGGATGGCATCGTTTATCAGGCATTCCAACTACTCGAGATATTTCGTATGATGACTTATCCAGAAATAAAATTACGACTGAACAGTTTGGATTAGCGATAAAAGATATCGCCACTGAAATTGGACAGAAAGTAGACATCGTCGGAGCTGATGCTTGT
>JBGSHQ010000383.1:0-3730 GCA_041752095.1 Bdellovibrionia bacterium | reverse complement strand
TTGCTTCCCTTCCAAAAAAGTCGATCTTCAGCCAGATTGTTTCAGCGTTTACGCGATAGGCCCGGTTTCTATGGTGAATCTAAAGTCTGAACGCGAAATTGAAATGATGCGTGTAGCGGGGCTTACTACCGCGAAAATTTTAGACGCTATGTGTCGCATGGTGAAGCCTGGTGTGACGACCTGGGACCTCGATAAATTCGCTGAATCCGAATGTAAGCGTTTGGGCGTAAAACCAACTTTTAAGGGTTATCACGGGTTTCCAGGCTGCGTTTGTATCTCTGTAAACGATGAGGTCGTGCACGGAATCCCTTCTAAGAAGCGTATCCTTAATGAGGGTGATATCGTGGGGCTTGATTTTGGGGTCACCCAAGATGGATGGAACGGCGATACGGCACGCACTGTAGGGGTAGGGAAAATCAGTCCAGAAGCTGAAAAACTCCTTAAAATTACGCAGGAATCGCTATTTAAGGGTATCGCCGAGGCTAAGGCAGGTAATCGAGTTTTTGATATCGGTTATGCCGTTCAGACCCACGCAGAAAGCTTTGGATATAGTGTAGTTCGCGAGTTTGTTGGTCATGGAATTGGTCGGGACCTTCACGAAGACCCTCAGGTCCCTAATTTCGGATCAAAAGGGAAGGGTATGCTCCTGAAGGTTGGAATGGTGCTCGCCATTGAGCCGATGATTAATTTTGGGAAACCCGAGGTTCGTGTTCTGCAGGATGGTTGGACGGCCGTCACAACGGATAAATCACTCTCAGCTCATTTTGAGCACACTGTTGCGATAACGGATAGGGGCCCGGTTATTCTGACCTCCCTTGAAAATTCAGCACCGAGCTAAAATCGGGGGTTGAAGTCTAGGCCTGACTAGGGTTAGAAACGGTAAACTTTTGTAATGTAGCAAGGTTTTCACGACTGGACATCCTGGTTGTGTGAAATAGGGGTCTCGATCCAAAACGTCGAGATCTAACGATTGAAGAAGCTTTCAACTCTTAACGGAGTCGACAGTGTAAAGATCTGAAGATTCGTCTTTACGAATTCTAGAAGGGTAAGGGACATGAAAGTTCGCGCGTCTGTTAAAAAGATTTGTGAAAAATGTAAAATCATCCGCCGTGCCGGAGTGGTTCGTGTAATTTGCACAAACCCACGCCATAAGCAGCGTCAGGGATAATCGAAAGGATTTATTAGAAAATGGCACGTATTTCTGGTGTTGATTTACCTCGGAACAAAAGAATCGAAATCGCTCTGACTTATATTTTCGGAATCGGTCAACCAACCGCTCGAAAAATTCTCACCACAGCGAGTGTAGACAAAAACAAAAAAGCTGAAGAGCTCACGGAAAATGAAATCCAAAAAATCCGTGAAATCATGGAAAAGGATTATCGCGTAGAAGGTGACCTTCGCCGTGAAATTTCTCTCAGCATCAAGCGTCTCGTCGACCTTGGAACCTATCGTGGCTCCCGCCATCGTAAAGGTCTCCCAGTTCGTGGTCAGCGCACGCATTCGAATGCTCGTACTCGTAAGGGTCCTGCAGTCGCAATCGCGGGTAAAAAATCTGTTAAGGCGATGAAGTAATCTCGCCGCATAAACTTAATAATTAGTCTTGGAGTAAATACTAATGAGTGAAGCAAAAACCGAACAAAAGACTGAAAAGTCTGCCGCCGCAGGAACTGAAACCGCGGCAGCTGCGGGTGATAAGAAAATCAAAAAGAGCAAGCGAGGATCAGTTAACGGTAACGTTTACGTTCTCTCTTCTTTCAATAACACCATCGTGACGATTACCGATCCGATGGGAAACACAATCTGCTGGGCAAGCGCTGGTGGAAAAGGCTTCCGTGGATCACGGAAAAACACTCCATTCGCAGCTCAGGTTGCAGCAGAAGATGCAGCACGAAAAGCGGCTGAAAGCGGAATGCGCTCTTGCAGCGTATTCGTATCTGGACCTGGCGCTGGACGTGAATCCGCACTTCGCGCGATTTCGTCGGCTGGTATCCGAGTCACTTCGATTGAAGATGTGACCCCGATTCCCCATAACGGTTGCCGCCCACCAAAACGCCGCCGCGTCTAAGAAGAGGTTAAAAGATCATGCGTTATACAGGTTCAGTTTGTCGTTTATGCCGTCGTGAAAACCAGAAGCTCTTCTTAAAGGGCGATCGTTGCTTTACTGAAAAATGCGCTTTCGAGCGCCGTGGATACCCACCAGGACAGCACGGTCAAGGACGTATTAAGTTTTCTGAATATGGTCTCCAGCTTCGCGAGAAGCAGAAGATCAAGAGAATGTACGGATTAGGTGAGAGCCAATTCCGTGGACTCTTCGAAAAAGCGAGCACCATGAAGGGAATTACCGGTAACCACCTTCTTTCCATGCTTGAGCGCCGACTCGATAACGTTGTTTATCGTTCGGGTTTCGCGAATTCTCGTGCCGATGCTCGTCAGCTTGTTCGCCATGGTCATTTTGTGATCAACGGCAAAGAAGTGAACATTCCTTCTTATCTTGTTGATAAGGGAGATATGCTTGAAGTGGTTGAGTCGAGCCGAGGGAAGGCACGTATTGCTGGGGCGCTTGAAAGCGTGAAGCGACGTGAAATTCCACAATGGTTAGAGCTTGATTCTGCATCATTTAAATCTCGAGTACGTGATCTTCCGTCTCGTGATGATGTAACGGCTCCTATGCAAGAACGCATGGTGGTCGAGCTTTACTCGAAGTAATTCGAGTTTGGATTTTTTAAAGGCGACTCCGAAGCCGCATGAAGTGATTTCGGAGCTCGTTTTAACCTCAATACTCCGCATGGCTGTTGCATGAAGCTCAGCGAGGGGTCTTAGGAAATGGAAAAGGTAGAAAATGGGAAATTTAGAAAAAAATTGGCGCGATTTAATTAAGCCTAAGTCTTTAGATATCGATAAAGAAACTCTTACGGAAGGATACGGAAAGTTCATCGCTAAGCCGCTCGAGCGCGGTTATGGCTTAACTTTAGGTAACTCCCTTCGCCGTGTTCTGCTTTCATCCCTTCAGGGTGCAGCAGTTACCGCTTTAAAAATGGACGGCGTGCTCCATGAGTTCACCGCTGTTCCTGATGTCACTGAAGATGTCGCTGAAGTCATTCTGAACTTAAAAGAAGTTCGTTTTAAACTTCACTCTGAAGAAGTCACTGTAATGATCGATAAAGTCGGTCCTTGCGAAGTGAAAGCATCTGACATTGTTTGCAGCGATAATGTTCAGGTTTTAAACCCTGACCAGCATATTGCTACGATCGGTAAGGGCGGAAAAATTAAGGCTGAAATCCGAGTTAAGCGCGGACGTGGATACGTCGCTGCTGAGTCCAATAAAACGGACGATATGGGAGTTGGCTGGATTGCTGTAGATTCCTTCTTCTCACCGATCCGCCGTGTGAACTACACTGTGACACAGTCCCGTGTGGGTCAGCGTACGGACTACGATAAACTCACTCTTGAGCTCTGGAGCGATGGTTCAGTGAAGCCTGAAGATGCTGTGGGACTTGCTTCGAAAATCATGAAAGATCAACTTTCGATCTTCTTGAACTTCGAAGAAGAAGAAGAACCAACCACAATGGAAGAAGTGAAGGGACAGCCTCAGTTTAATCCGAACCTTTATCGTTCGGTTGAAGAACTTGAACTTTCTGTTCGTTCAGCAAACTGTCTCCAAAACGCAATCATTAAATATATTTACGAACTCGTTCAAAAAACTGAAGCAGAGATGCTGAAGACGAAGAAC
>JBGSHQ010000382.1:0-7524 GCA_041752095.1 Bdellovibrionia bacterium | reverse complement strand
TAAAAACAACTTTTTTATCGGACAGGCGGGTGACAGAAACTTCCACATCACTCATGTCGATACCCGTCGAACCGTCTGACTTAACGATGCGACTTAAGTCGATGAAATATTCGCTGCTCTCGTCTGCAAGAGAGTAACCTTTCGCTTGGAGCTTTCGCTTCGCCCAGAAACTGAGTGAATTCCGCCCAATACCCGGAAGGATCTTAGTCGCTACATGATAGGAGTAAGGGCATTCAGCAGCGCCCGCTTCTGGGGCCGTAAAAAGCGATGTGACAAATAGGGTAAGTGTCAGTCCTAGAATTCCGAACTTGTATAATTTCATGCCCGCTTAATATCTCAGTTTAATGCACTGCGCAACAATAATGACGCAATGACCTTATATATGTTTTATATAATAATTACATAAGGTTATACGCAAATGAATACGACCACGGCGTTAACGCCTGACGCCAGTCTGTGGCGAAGGAGACGGACTCGGAGCCGTCGGCGATGGAATCCCATTAATTCGGTCCGTCCAGTCATAGGTATGAACAGAAGCCTTTCTGGCCTCATATTTCGGCACCCACCGCTCGACTGTATAATTAACGAATCCCCGCCCATGACCATGCCGTGAATAATCGGCCACGAAGTAGGGAATCACGAGCGTCCAAAACAACCAAAACAAAGGCATTCCATGATTCGGTTTAGCTTTTGAATACGCGACGCTGAGTAAAATACTAAATGCGACTGAACTCCCTACGAAAGTCAGCGGTAACTCGGTAAGATCGACTTCACCACTCGTACTGATCGACACGAAATAAAGATAGTAGTTCGAAACGAAAAGTAAAATAAGAACGATATAAAAGAGTAAACTCTTCATATTATTTATGCTCCACGCATTCTATTCGGTTCACTAAATCTGAAATATCTTTCGTCTGCTTTTCCTTAAAATCTTTTTCGTTCAGTCGGGTCATCGCCGCTAAAAATCTTTTCCAGCTTCCTCCACATCTTTTAAAAATCTGATCGAATACCTCACGGTTCGATCCATATTCACGGTAACCGATCAGAGTCGCATTATTTAAATCGCGTGAATCACGCCACTTTAAATCTTTTCGAAGTGCTGAAAGAATGGCCCCCTTCTTTTCTAACTTTATCGTATCCGCTTCCGAAGATGAGTAAACTTTCTCAAGCGCGACATACGCTTCATGCAATTTTTTCTGTCGCTCGGACTGAAGAGTTAAGCTCTGTAGGTAACCCTTCTCCTCGCCAGAACTGGCGGGTCGAGTTCCCTTTAAATAAATCGGCGTTAGTTTCTCAGAAACCCAGCTTGCCGCTGACTCATTAAAAAACGCCTGATGATTCACATACGCTGTCGCGTGAAACGACTCATGCAAAATGACTTCGATTAACTCAGCCGCTGCACCGTCTCCGTCAGGAATCATCGTCGAAAGAATCGGATCGCGAAACCACCCGAGTGTCGAATAAGCAGGAGCCCCACGAACATCAACATCGAAGCCTTCTTTCCGAAGTTCGTCACCATATTTTTTTGCATCCTCAGCGTCGTACCAACCCAAATACGGGAATCCACCTACGATAGGAAAACTCCACTCTTTCGGATTAAACTTTAACGGGTCACATGCACTCACGACGTAAACGACGGCATCCCGGTCGAGTTTTACGTACTCTTCATAATTCTTCGTAGGTTTAAGACCCATACGCTCGCCAAAGGCTTTTACTTTCGTTACTTCACCGAGGAGAGATTTAATCCGAGGAGGAGTCGTATCGTCTTTCAGAACTTCAGGGATCGGACGTGCCCGATTAAAAAGTGCGAGTTGTCCCTCGCCTGCCTGCCAAAGATAACTGGCGGTTGAACAGGCGGAACATCCACCTAAGAAAAAGAGCGATAAAGCAAATAAACTAGAAATAGAGCGATAGCCCAATAGTGGCTCCAAAGTTATCCTGCCATGTTTCTAATTTAGCTCCCGAAAGGTAACTCGTTCCCTCGACCCGAAGAGCGGTCGCCTTCGTAATATAAATTCTAAATCCCGCTCCAATCACGGCTGTGAGTTGTTCTAACTCCTGAAGCTGCGACTGACCCAACGAATTCGTGATGCTTGCATTTCGGATTAATGTTCCACCCCCGAGTTTAAAATAGGGCTGGAACACCGACTGACGTGAAAGAATATTCCACACTGCATTCAAACTCACGACCTGATCTTCGTAGGTAGAATCCTCGAAACCTTCGTAATGATTTCGTTCATTACTTTTCTGTGCAGAAAGCTCTAAAGTGGAGGAATCGTTAAAATTATACCCAATCGATCCTCCGAGGCGCTTAGTCTGTGAATAACTTACACCCTTATATTTAGAGGCGCTATAACTAAACCCCGCCGACAGCTCCCAGTACTCGGCTTTCGCCGTGGTCACACCGACTGAAAAGATCGCTAAAAATACAGCTAGAATTCTAAACATAACCCATCTCCTTGGAAAACCTCTCCGCCATTTCCTTGGGGGAGAATACTACTCGAAACTTAAACTTTACTCTTCATCAGGCCGAATTGAAGACAACGCTTGGATCAGATTCTTACGGTCCTTTTCTTCCTGAGCCGGGCGCACGAGTTTAAAATTAGGCTCCTCACGAACCGCTTTCTTCACATGAACTGAAGCCAGAGAACGCTTCGCTCCTCCGTGCGGCTTAGACTTAGCCATAACGGGCGCAGGAGGTGCGGTTAACTTTTCAGGTGATGTCATCGGAACTTCGAGACCTTTTTTTCTAGAATTCGCAAGGCTCACTGGCATACGAGTCTTCGTCGCCACACGAACCGCTTTTTCGATCGTCTCAAGAACCCCTGGCGCCACACCGATCAGAGCAAGTCGCGCGTTTAACTCTTTTGCATTCACGGGCCGACCCATCTCTGGAACCAAGCGCTCGACTGGATTTGAAAACGTAACAATATGAGCAAACTCAGCGGTCATTGCTCGCTCTGGGAAAAAACGATTTTCAAGAGTCGCTTTTCCACCCATCCCGACGATCTGACTTTCTTCAGAGGTACTCGAATAAATAACGTAAGCTCCGCCTTTATCGACGCGAGCGATCGCGTTTGGGGTCACGACTCGTGTTTGCGCCTTCGATGCCTGGAGTAAAAACTCACCTCGGTAAAGTGCAATATGAGCGTGCTCAGGATTCGTCCCCGACTGCGGGTCCATCACCTGAATAAAAGAATTTTCGGATACGAGAATGCCCGAACCATTCGAATGTTCAATCACTGCTTTACCTGACTCCACACTCACCCAGTCACCACAGCGTAGTTTCGTACCAAATCCAGCGTCACCAATATGTGTGCGCGAATAATCGAAAACCTGAACGTCACCCTGAAAGGATTTTAAAATTCCACAGATCTGCCCCGCACCCGATTCAACTGGCTGCTGTGCAAGCGATGTTTGCAAGAAGAGAACCCCTACAAAGAGTCCACCGGTAAAAATCGCTGAAATTTTAGTGATGTGATTCCGTTTTGTGTTCATGACTTTCCTTGTCTTTTGGTGGGTGAGACGCCGGCATACGTCCCTTAGCCGCAGTAGGATTTACCCAGCGTGCTTCATTGGTGTGCGGATCTTTTTCTAGATTTTCTAAAATCATCTTCTGTGCCGTACGGTGATCTTTCATCCGATCAGCAACAAGCGCCTTCCAGTACGAGGCTTGGCGTTTTGCTTTTACGGTGTCTTCATCTGATTCCGTAAGATTTTCGATCTTATTAAAATAGTCCTGCGCCATCTTAAAATTATCGAGGCGATAGAAGGAAACCCCAGCCATCAAATAATTCGGTGCCGTCTTAAAGGACTTATCGTCCTCGAGTTCTGTTAAGAAGTTTAAGATGACCGCCGCCTTTTCATCATCCTTCACCTTAAAGTAAGACACTCCAAGTGCATGGAGCTGATCCGGTAGTAAGTTTTCTGGATACTGATAACGGATCGATGCGAGTGACCGAGCCGCTTTAGAACCGGCCGCAGTCGCAAGCTTCTTGCCCACGGTTTCAGTCTTCTTCTTTGCTTCATCAGCTCGACACGAAAACTTCTGCGACTCCACCATCACGCGGAGATACGCGTTTTCCATTTTTAATTTCTTATTATCTTCATCGAGGCGCTGAATCGTTTGGACTTTATCGTTTACGGATTCGATTGCTTTACCGTAAGTATCGACGATTTTTGTGAACGTTCCGCGAGAGTCAGGCTTCGCGTGCGCAGACGAGGCTGCGACTTGAATATCGATTTCTTCTTCTTGGTAATGACTATCTTCATCCGGACTTGTCGCCTCATGCTCAGTGGGTGTTTCATGTCCATGAGAGGCCGAAGCGGGCTTTCGCTCCGTTTCTACTGGAGCGGGTGCGCGGCGAGTTCCAAGCACAAACGCAGTGAGCGCAATCACGACTAAGACCGTGCTGCCGATTAAGTGCTTCTTTTCGAATTTAGGTAGCTTCATCTGGAACCCTTTCAAGGCCAAATAGACCTCTCCAGGTGTCTAATCGGACCGGAAGTGCGGATTCTTAAGGGATTTTTTTGCCTATGCCGCCTCAAGGAAGTTTTACTCCGCCCCGGCTTACGCTATAAATGGGGAACTATGGAACGTTTTGCACGCCAAGCCGCTGACGCCTTAAGCCAAGTCCTCGCCCATCCGGTTACCTACCAGGACCTAGAGGTCCCACCTGACTCGAGCCTTGGCGACTTTGCTTTCCCCTGCTTCCGCCTCGCTAAGGAGATGAAAAAATCTCCAAACGACGCCGCAAAAGAAATCGTCAACCAACTGACGGCGAAAAACGCAGTCCCATCTACCTTATCGGTCGCGGCCGTCGGACCTTATGTAAATTTCACAGCCGACTCAGGCGAAGCCCTTCGTGGTTTACTCACCGACATCACTCGCGGTGATGGGAACGGGAGTTACGGTAAGATCGACCTCCCTACCGGAGGAAAAGGACGCGGAACCTGGGTTCTCGAATTTGGGAGTCCAAACGTCGCTAAGCCTTTCATGATCTACCACTTTCGCGGCACAGGTCTCGGCGCGTGCCTCGACCGCGTGGGTCGCTACCGCGGCTTTAACATGGTTTCGATTAATCACTTAGGCGACTGGGGAACCCAGTTCGGAAAACTCTACGTCGCGTTTGAGATGTACGGATCCGAACTTCCCGCGGAACCAAAGATCGCTGATCTCGTTCAGATCTACGTAAAACTTCATGCTGCCATCGAAACCGATAAGTCGCTCGAAGACCGAGCACGCGCGGCTTTTAAGCGGCTCGAAAACCGAGATCCAGAAGTCGTGGCGAATTGGAAAAAGTGCATCGAGATCTCCATGCGCGAATTTAACGCCATCTACGATAAACTCTCCGTGAAATTCGATCATTTCTGGGGTGAGAGTTACTACGAAGAACAACTTCGTCCCCTACTCGACGAACTTAAAAAAGCAGATATTCTCGTCTCAAGCGAAGGCGCATGGGTTGCAAACGTCGTCGATGAAAAGGGCCGCGAACTCCCTCCGTTTATTTTAGAAAAATCGGATGGCTCTACGATTTATGGAACCCGCGATGTGGCGGCCGCACTTTACCGGGAGAAAAAATTTAACTTCGACCGCATGACTTATGTCGTGGGCGGTGAGCAGAAACTCCATTTCCAGCAAGTCTTCGGCGTGCTCCGTAAAATGGGTAAAGAGTGGGTTTCAAAATGCGAGCACGTTCCTACCGGCCTCTACCGTTTCAAAGATTCGAAGATGTCGACCCGTAAGGGAAATTTCGTCACGTTATCAGACGTCTGGGATATGGCGAAAGAACGAGTTGCGCATTTAATGAAGGAGCGCGGCACTTCGGATGGAATGAATGCGAAAGAACTCGAAGACATCATCGATAAAGTTTCGATAGCCGCAATCGTGTTTCACGATCTCCATGCAGATCCCGCTCGAGATGTGGACTTCGATGTCGAACGAGTCGTCGATTTCGAAGGCGAAACGGGTCCGTATCTTCAGTACGCCCACACACGCTGCCTTTCGATCTTACGGAAAGCGAAGGAAGCAGGAACACCTCTGCCCGCGTTTCGTCCCGAACTCGTCACGCAACTTAAAAAGGGCGAAGAGATTCGCCTTGTGAAGATGCTTGGGCAGTTTCCTCTCCACCTCGAGCGTACTCTTACTCATCGTAAAGCGTCGCAGTTAGCACACTACTTAGTGGACGTAGTGAAAGCATACGGAGAATTTTACCGAGAATGTCATGTACTCGGCCAGGAGAAGTCACTCACCGAAGCCCGACTCGTCATCGTCGAAGCTACGCGTCGGGTGCTTGCGCAGGGACTTCATTTACTAGGAATTCCTGTACCCGAGCGGATGTAAAACGAATTATTTTACTTTCGTTAGCGTCAATATTTTTCTTTTTTTCAGTTTGTATGAAATTTCATTGGCTGCTAGCCTCATGACTTGTCCATGAAACCGAAAATCGACTCCCTCTTTACGAAGTTTTTTTCTAGTCGATGGGTGTGGATCCTTGTCTTAGGAATTACCCTCCAACTCGTCGGTGGGCAGTTAAAATCTTTTAATTCGATGGGGAAACTTACCGAAGTGAGTGAGTCGGCAGAATCACCTGAGCCCATTGAAAATGAAGAAGACAATTTAAATGATTTAAAACCTTCAGACTTAAAGTTCACTCCCTCCTTCGTTTCACTGTTCGATCGTAAGTTCGATTTTTTTTCTCCCTACGAGATGAATAACGATAACATACTCTTCTCGGTTGCATTTCCGCTTCATCTCCCACCTCCGAAAGTTTAATTCTTCCGTATTTTTTTCCTCTCGATCCTTTCATTAATGCACCAGGAGCATTTTACTTGAATAAATTAATTCGCACGACTTCACTACCGAATGAAGAAATCATCTCCGGCCAGGCAAGATTAAAAAACCCGTGGGACGAACGTGATCCCTCGCAGGTCCAAGTCATTACAAATCACGATGACTTTCGGTCGAGTTTTATTCGGCTGTATACAGACTGGACTACTCTCATCCAGGCTTCTGGCAAAGGTCGCGACTTTATCGCGGGACTTACAGTTGCAGCCGTCGCACTCCCACTGAACGTAGCATTAGCAGTTGCGTGCGGACTTCCTCCCGCAGCGGGACTCATTGCGGGCGCACTCGGTGGAGCAACAGCGGCGATCTTAGGTGGGTCCGCACTCCAGGTGACGGGCCCTGCTGCCGCTCTCGGAGTTTTAGTCTTATCACTCGTTACGAGGTGGGGAGCAGTCGGTGCAGCAGCCGGGGCAATCTGTGTCGGACTGATCCAGTTCATTCTTTTTTACTTTAGAGCAGGAAGATTTATTCGTTTCGTTCCGGAAGCGGTACTCGCAGGATTCACTACAGGCGTCGGACTGAAACTCCTCGACCAGCAAATTCCACTTCTTTTTAACGTATCGTTAAACGTTGATGACATGGTCAGGACCATTCACCAGCCGACGTGGCTTGCTGATGTTCATATTTACTCCGTTGTTTGCGGCTTAATCGTCATTCTATTTATGCTGGGACTTGCA
>JBGSHQ010000381.1:0-1957 GCA_041752095.1 Bdellovibrionia bacterium | reverse complement strand
CTCCAAGTCGCGTCCGATCTTTTTGCTCTTCGGAACGCCTATTTTTCGGATGAAGTATTTCAGGCATTAAAGGACGAATTCAGACGTGTTTTAACTTCCTCAGGCGTTGAGTTTCTCCCAGACACTGTTTATCCAGAGTTTAAGAAAGACGCATCAGGATCATGGGAAGGCTTTTATGAAAGCGGGAAAAAGAAACTTTCCCTCTTTCGATTTGATCATCTTATTTTTGGGCGCCAGCTAGCACCTGAATCGATATCTCGATTTGAGGGGGAATCAAAAAAATCGGTTCTTCCTGATTTTGATATAAAAGAATTTGATCGTTATGAAATCGATGTACAGTTTAAAGAGAATCCCTTTCCTTTTTCGGAACCTGCGGAATTAGTTTCACGGTCCCCATCAGGGGGTTGGGTTCGGATTTCTGTGTACCAAAAACCGGATACAAGTGTTCGAGTGGGGGCCTGGATACCCGTCGATACACTAAAAGTAAAAGGGGACTCACAAGTCATCGCTGAGAAGCGGCTGATTCGAGAAATTCGCGAAAGCCTTCCAGGACTCGCGATTGATTCTGTTCACACTGCCATTAGCAGCGCTGTTTTTCGCGAGAGAAGGTTTAAATCGGGAATTGGAGTTCGTGGATCGATGAAGCGAGTCTGGCACGCTCACGAGCAAAGTTACCCAAAAATGGGCGAATACGGACCGATTATTGCCGCTATCGAAATAGCGCGTATTCGCGCGCGAAAAAAACGTCGCGATCTTTACATTTAGATTGAGGGTTTCAGTTGAAGATTCTTCTTTACCATCCCGTGCCTCTTCCGCCTGCGAATTATGGTGGAGTCGAACGCGTAGTTCTTTGGCTCTCTACAGCACTCCGTGATCTCGGTCATCAGGTTTGGGTAGGAGCGCTTGAAGGATCAATGCTTTCACCCGGTGTGGAGCTCATTCCAATTTCATCTGATCATCGAAGTGCTGGTGATCTCGTGAGGAAGCTTCCCCCAGGTGTGGATATCGTGCATTTTCAAGCCCCTCCCGAGGAGGAATTTTTTAAATTATCACAGATTCCAAACCTCACAACGATTCATGGCAATGGCCAGCCGGATGAGATCTTTCCGCAGAATTCGGTTTTTCTGTCGCAAGATCACGCGACTCGGCATGGAAGACAAACCTTTGTTTATAACGGAGTCGATCCAACTGAGTTTCGATTATCGAATAGAAAGAAAAAATCTGCCCCACTTTATCTTTCTAAAACCGGATTAAGGTCGAAGAATCTCCGTGGGGCTCTTCAGATAGCAAATCACGGCGAGCTCGAACTTACGATTGCAGGTGGTTATCGTCCTCTGCATATCTTAGCGAAGACTTTTTTTTCTCGTCACCACTGGATTGGATCCGTCAGTGGAGAGCTTAAAGCAAAACTACTCGGAGAAGCGTCTGCGCTTCTTTTTCCAGTGATTTGGAATGAGCCTTTTGGGCTTGTCATGGTCGAAGCCATGCTGTCAGGGACGCCAGTAGTGGGCAGTCGTCTGGGAAGTATTCCTGAAGTCTTAGGGGATTTTGGAGGCGCCGTGCTTGAGCCACTTCCCGGGCTTGGGAATAGGGCGAAAAGAGGCGGAATTGATGCTGCATTAGATCAATGGGTTCAAGCGCTTCGTGAGGTTGAATCCATTGACCCAAGCTTCCTTCGCAAAAAAGCAATCGAACGGTATTCTAACCACAAGATGGCTCAGAATTATGTAGAAGTGTACCAGAGGATTTTAAGTGGAGAAGTACTCAAATGATTAGTCGATATTCCCGGCCCGAGATGGCAGCCCTTTGGTCCGATCCTGCAAGGTTTGATCGCTGGCTATCAGTGGAACTTGCAGTCGCTCAAATTCAGATTCGCGAAAAAATTATTCCACGTCGCGACGGCCTTGAAATGGTGGCCGCAGGGGAAAAGCTCAGCCGGAAGCTTTTTAAAGGAAGC
>JBGSHQ010000380.1:0-8429 GCA_041752095.1 Bdellovibrionia bacterium | reverse complement strand
TCGGTTTGAGAAGTCGCATTTTTTAAAAGGGTGTAAGCTCGTTTTTCTCGAGCAGCTAGCGCTTGAATGAGGGTTTCGAATGCTTCCTTGGGTTTTTCACCTGATTCTAAATGAGAAACCGATCGATTTAAAAAGACACCATCAAAATGAAATCCACGCTCTTTAATTTTCTCAAGAAAGTGAGCAATTTCTGGGGCGCTTTCTGGTGTTGGCGCGGTGACCATCAAAAAGCCAACCTTATCCGACTGGAGAAGTGCATGGATGGACTTTAGTTTATGGAGAAAGTTTTCCTGAACTTCGAAGAGGGCTTCACCGAAGTCGAAGAGTTGGTTCATGA
Organism: Bdellovibrionia bacterium; assembly: GCA_041752095.1. Lineage (GTDB taxonomy): Bacteria > Bdellovibrionota > UBA1018 > UBA1018 > UBA1018 > JACMQW01. The sequence goes on along the minus strand of JBGSHQ010000380.1, from coordinate 8,092 downwards.
ATCCGGGGCCAGTAAGGCCTTCTAGAATTCCGAAAGTTTTCCGCATTCCAAAGGCGAGAAGCTTATTAGCGGGCATAACCAGAAAGCGAATCATTTTTTCTTCGAAAAACCGAGCGAGAAGCTGAGGTGCTTCTAAAAATGAAAGGGTATTTCGACTGGGTGGCGTATCGAGGATGACGAGATCGTAACTTTTCTGAAGGTGAAAGAAAATGAGTTCTTCAAGTGCGAGATATTCATTCGCGCCCGAAAAATCTTGGGAGAAGGTCGAAAGAATAGGGTTTTTAAAGATGCGCTGGACCGCTTCTTCGTTCGTAGAAAGTGACCGGATGAGGCGTTCGAAACTTTCGCGACTTTTCGGCATGAGGGCAAAAAGTTTTCCAGAAACTTTTTCACCGGAAGCCTTTTCTAATGCAGCAGTCAGATCCGTAGGTTCGTGACCTAGTTTTTCTAGTCCTAAAGAGGTCGCTAATCGTTTTGCTGGGTCGATCGTAATTACGATCACTCGTTTGCCGAGTAGAGCCGCTTTTACTCCCAGGCTCGCGCTCACTGTCGTTTTTCCTACGCCGCCAGTTCCACAGGTAATCAATATTTTACGTTTTTCGAGTGTTTCTAAAATTGAACTCACGAGGGGTTTCCTTTCAAAAAGGGAACCAAACTCGAGAGGATCGATTGAAATGCATCGGTAGGCGGGGGAGGGAGAAAGGGGAGAGTGCTAAATTTTTCGCTTCTCCAGATTTCTAAATTTTCTTGTTCTAACTTCGATTTTCGAAGTGCGTGCTCGCGTGCAGAGCGTGAAAATGGTCGATCTTCATAGCTGGGTTCTGCTGGAAGAGCGTGCGGAGCTGGAAAGAGGCGGTTTGCAATAAAAGCGATTTCTGCCTTTGGGAATATACGAAGAATGTGATCCTTCAGTTCGAGTGATTCAACGAGCGGCATTTCCTCTGGAATCGAAACGATCAGGTGACCCACCAGTGAAGGATCCGAAAGGGTCTCAATCATTCCTCTAGCATCTTTAGCAAGCAGGCTTCCTTCGAAGAGTGATCCCCAGTTAAAAAGGGATTGGAAGAGGGTGAGCCCGTGACCGGTTGCAGGCATATCGACGATGATACGGTCGTAGTTTTTTCGCTCATAGCCGATCTTTCCGATCAGGACGAGTTCACGGAGTCCAGGCGCGGCTTTTGCGAGATACCGCATAAAACGATTATGAAGAAAAACTTTAACGAGATGGGGGGCGCCGATCTTAAGCCCCGCGTATTCTTCGAAGGCGGCAGTTGCTTCATTATTTAAGTGGTGGAGCGTGGGAGAAAGTTTTTGAAGGTCGAAAGGTTTCCTGAGAGGATCTTCAATTGAAATGAGAAGTGTCCTGTGAGTTTCCGAAGCGATCAGTGCCATCGCGTGAGCAACGCTAGACTTACCAACACCACCCTTACCCTGAACAAACAGGATCGGTTTCTGTGAAGCGCGAATGAGAGCGAGATCTAGGTTTTTTTCCATGCGAGTCAGGTGCTTAGAGCGGAATCAGATCACAGGGGTCTGCCCCTTTCCAGTGAACTATTCAGCGTTAATGCGGCGCACTTAATCTCGATGGGTATTGCTGTTTTACGTCTCTACCCGTTTAATAGAGTTCGTATTTAATTTATGGAGATGAATCTATGCGTCAATATGCGCGTGCCTTTGTTCTGATTACGATTCTCGGTCTTTCGGCCTGTGGTGGAGATAAAGCGTTCACGAAGGGAGAATACGACGATCCGACCCGAGTCGAACTCCTTGATGATAAGTTTAACGAAGCTGACATGCAGTCCATGGCTGACACGATTGTGAAAGCGGTCATAGCCTGTCCTGAAATTGGAGCCGATAAACGACCCGTCGTGATCGTCGATCAGGTAAAGAATAACACGGAAGAACATATCGACATGAAATCGCTCACGGATAAAATTCGTACGGCGCTCGTGAAGTCGCGTCGGGTGAAGTTCGTAGATAAAGAAGCACGCGAAGTGCTCGACGAAGAATACCGATATAATGAAGCCGGAAATGTCGCGAAAGAAAAACAAAAGAAGCGCGGTAAGCAAACCGGAGCGGATTACGTCATGCGTGGATCGATGGCGACAAACATCCAGCAAGTCGGAAATGATAAGTTTATTTATTACAAACTCACGATGGATCTTACGAATCTCGAGTCTTCTGAAATTGATTGCACCGAAGAAAAAGAAATTCGTAAGAAGTACCGCAAGCGTAGCGTAGGTCTTTAATTTTTGGGCCTCGATCGATTTAATTCTAAAAGAAGAGCCCTAGGAGTTTTACTCCTGGGGCTCATTTCTATTTATTTCGCAGGATGCTCAAGCTCGCGAATGAAAGATAGTGAGACGGATGCTTACTTTCGCCAGGGCAATTATGATCTGGCTGCAGAACGGCTTAAAAAGGGTTTAGAAGAGGAAGGTGTCGAGGGTCGAGATGGACTTCTTTATCTTCTCGACCTAGGTCTTTCACTTCATTCTGCGGGGAAGATCGAGGAGTCGACGAAGTATTTTCTTCTCGCTGATAAAGCTGCAGAGATAAAAGATTATACGAGTCTATCGACCGAGGCAGCAACACTTCTTACCTCAGATCAGATTAAGGTTTATAAGGGAGAAGATTTCGAAAACGTCCTCATCAATGTTTATCTTGCGATGAATTTTGCACTCAAGGGTGATCGAGAAGGGGCGATCGTCGAAGCGAAGCGAGTAAATCGTAAGCTTTACATGATGATTACCGAAGGTAAACGGAAGTATCAGCAGAATGCTTTCGCGCGCTACCTATCAGGAACTCTCTATGAGGCCGATAAAAACTGGAACGATGCCTACGTCGATTATAAATTCGCAGCCGATTTACTCCCGGGTGTGAAGATGATCGGTCACGACCTTTGGGCGATGGCTTGGAAGCAAAAAGATCGTGATGACATGGAAAAGTGGGAGAAAAAGTATCAGCTCACTCCTCAGGATATGGAGCGCCTAAGGGCGCGTGTTTCTCCGAAACGATCAGCCGAAATTATCGTTCTATTCCAAAACGGAATTTCGCCTAAAAAAATTCCCGACCCAGCGTTTTATTCGATTCCGAAATTTATCCCTCGTTTTAATCCGGTCACACTCGGTGAAGCGACTGTAAAAGGAGAAGTGACCGGAGAAGAGTTTACCGAAACGACGGAAACCCTGATGGATATTCAGTCGGTCGCGATTAAAAATCTCGACGAAAAATGGGGTGGGTTATTAGCTAAGAAATTAGCAGGTGTGGTCGTTAAAGAAGTCGTGGGTGATCAGATCGATAAACATACTGGGAATAGCGGAATCGGGCAGCTGATCAAGCTAGCCTTTTACGTTTCCGATCAGGCGGATACCCGGTCGTGGAATTTACTTCCCAAAGATCTACAAGTGGCGCGAATTCCGGTGAAGGGCGGGACCTATACGGTTCGCTTACACCCGAAGGGATGGGCCGTGAATCTCCCTGAAAAGACTGTTCAGGTGAAGCCAGGGGAAAAGGTCTTCGTTAATTTTCGGTTTATGCCTTAGGTTATTTTTTAAATCGGTAACGAAAACGAACGTAACCCTGTGTTGCACTGTTCGGAGAACTATAGGGCAATACCGAAAGTGCGTATCCTGCTCCTACACTGACCTTATAGCGGCCTTTGGATCCCCCACCGGCGACTGAAACTCCGAGATTAGCGGGTCGGAAAGAGAGAGTCGGATTTAAGGTGGGCAGCAGTGTTTCAGCGTTTGGAGTGCTCATGAGGGTGACGAGTAGTTCGTCTTCGATAATGAGGCTCAGTTCTGGCCGCTTGCCTGCGATTCGAGATGATCTCCCACATTTAGCGAGAGTAAATAATCTGAGCGTTTTACATCTTTTGACTGGACGCGGGTTAACCAAAGACTCGCTTCATCTGGATTCCGAGTTCGGAGTTGTATCTCCCTATAGTCGTAGTGTGGCATTACTGCTAGAGAAGTGTCGAAGTTTTATACAACTGGTAAGCTAAATCGAAAAACAGTTTCTGTAGCGAAGGGATCAAGCGATAAATTTCCGCCGTGCTCCTGAATGATTTGTTGGGAAATCTTCAGACCCAGCCCTGTCCCTTTGCCTAAGGGTTTCGTAGTAAAGAAGGGTTCAAAAATTTTCCCCGAAATAGCGGTGGAAATTTTAATTCCGGAGTTTGCTACAGCAAAATCGCACTTTTTTTCTTTTACGGCGACTTGAATTCGGATCCATTTCTTTTTGTCCGAGGATTCTAAAAGCGCATCAATTGCATTGGAAAGTAAGTTTACGAAAACTTGGGAAAGCTCCATGGGGCTACAGTAAGCCTCGATATCGGGCTCACATTCGACGATTAAATCGATTCCAAAGTTATGGGCGCGGTGACGGATGAGATCGAGAGCGTTCTCGATCAGTGGGCGGATGAGATTTTGCCGTTTATTTTGGTCATCGATTCGTCCAAAAAGTTTTAGGTTTTGAACTATTTTCGAAATTCTTTCTGAGGCATTCTGTGACTTTTTAAGACGTTCAATAGTCCCTTTTAGTTCGGGCTTGGGTTTTTCGAGTTCTTGGATGGATAAATCAATAAACCCTTTTGCCACCGCAAGAGGGTTATTGATTTCATGTGCGAGCATGGTCGACATTTCTCCAAGAGAAGCGAGACGCGAGGTATGAAGAAATTCTTTTATTCTTTTTTCCCGCTCTTTCGCGAGCAGAGTTTTAGAAACAAGCTCAGATAGGATAGAGGCGAAAGTAATTTCAATTTTACTCCACGTCTTTTTCGGTCCCACATGTTCAAAGCAGATCACGCCAACCAGTTTGGTGCCTTTTTTTATCGGTACATCCAACATGGAATTAATTCCCAGAGGTTCTAGGTAAACTTTTGAGAATTCTTTCGTATTTGGATGGGTGTGGGCATCGTCGGCAGAAAGTATTTTAGTGGACTCGAAAAAAGAAAAATAGGATGGAAAATCAGCCTTCTTTAATTCAGTTAAGGGTACGGTGAATTCTGATTGCGAAAACAGAAAGAGGGCGTGGCAGACGATAGAGCTTTTTTCGTCATTAAAAAGCCAAATGCTTGCGCGCTCTACACCCGTCGCTTGGGACGCTAAGGTTACGGCAGACTTAAAGACGAGATCAGTATTTCCTTCATCGAGTGCTGGATCTTGTGAAAGCTGCAGAATCGCATCGTGAATGAGGGAGGTGTTCATTGCTACTTTTAGTGGTTACTTTTAGTAGGCGCCAAGCTGGATGACAACTTGGTAGGTGAGCCAGAAACCGCTAGCGATACTGATTACCGCTCCGACCGCACAGGAGAAAACGAAGAGGAATGAAGTGACTTGGTTACTGAGAACTTTATCGAGGAGCAGCTTCGCGTTTTCCATAGGTGAATAGAGAATGACTGATGTGGAGAGGTTTTTCAAGCAAGGTGCTTCGCGTTATTTTCCAAATATTGCTTAAGCGAGTGACCCAAAAGGGTCAGGAAAACCACGATCATGGCTGCGCCGAATTGGTGGAGAACGCCAAGAGTAACCGGAACGGAAAAGAGCAGAGTGCATACCCCAAGAACGAACTGGATATAGACCGCATGGGAGAGGTTCGTGAAAGCCCTGCGAAGCGGCCCGCGTGGGTATTTTTGGATCATGAGCTTAAGTCCGGTAATCATGAAAGCCAGGAGCACCGCCCACCCGATCATTCGGTGGGTCCACTGCACAGTCGCCGGATTTTCAAAAAAATTCGAAGCCCATGGCGAGAATTCGAAAAGGTTCGGGGGGATTATCGAACCCGCCATGAGCGGAAAGGTATTGAAAGCGTGGCCTGCTTTAAGGCCCGCAACGAATGCGCCATAGATGATTTGGAGGCAGAGCAAGAATACAAGTGGCTTGAAAAGAGGCCGTACTAAATGGAGGGTTCTCGATTCGTCAATACTCGCCACACGATTCTTCATTCTTAAAGAGTAGGAGCGAGTGATCCAAACAAAATACGACAGGATCATGAGCGCAAGCGACAGGTGGGCAGCGAGTCGAAAGTGACTGACACTCGTACGCTCAGAAAGTCCAGATTTTACCATGAACCAGCCGAGCGCGCCCTGAAGACCACCTAAAAAAAATCCGATCAGAATTTTTTTAAAAAGTTCTTTCGAAAATTTTTTCCGGAAATAAAAATAAAGTCCTGGCAGAAGAACGACGAATCCAAGAAGGCGACCGATGAGTCGATGAAACCACTCCCAAAAATAAAGAAATTTAAACCCGCCAAGATCGATCGCGGAATTAATCAGTTTATACTGAGGAATTTGCTGATATTTTTTGAAAGCTCCCTGCCAAGCTTCTTCCGTGAGTGGCGGAATAGCCCCCATGATCGGTGCCCAGTCAGTAATCGAAAGGCCAGAGCCCGTAAGGCGGGTAATCCCACCGATCGAAACCATCGTCGTGATCATCACACAAATGGCGATTAACCAAACTTGTACTGAGCGCACGGGAGCCCCTTACTTGAGTGCAGATTCAATCGCCTTCGTTAATTCATCACTCTCAGGAGTGATGCTCGATTTAAAACGTCCGATAATTTTTCCGTCTTTACCGACGAGAAATTTTTCAAAGTTCCAGCCCACGGCCCCCTGGGTCGGCGCATTTTCGGTGAGAAAAGTGTACAGCGGTTGGATTCGATTTCCACTCACAGGAGCTTTTTCGAAGATCGGGAAGGTGACCTTAAACTTTCGTTCGCAGAAATTTTTAATCTCAGCATTCGATCCGGGTTCCTGTGCTCCGAAATCGTTCGATGGAAAACCTAAGACTTCGAACCCCTTTGAGTGATATTTCAGATAGGTCGCTTCAAGGCCTTTATACTGAGGGGTGTATCCGCACTCGCTAGCGGTGTTCACCACGAGTAGAACTTTTCCTTTAAATGAGGCGAGTTTTTCACTTGTCCCGGTGATGCGCTTCACTTCGAAGTCATAGATCGATGGGGGTGCGGCGGCGGAAACGTTGGTGGTATTTAAAACGGTCATAATGAATCCTAGGGTGAGTGTTTTCATACGGCGAAGGTCGCTCTAATTCATGCATTTCTCAAATAGATTCTAGAACGGGCTTAAGAGCACTGCGCCAATTCGCTGACTCTGGTGAACGGAGCTCGGATCTCGTAAACTAACTTACGATGTGGCGTCTCTTTTTCATCACTATCCTTATGTCTCTTCACTTCGGAACTGCAATGGGTCTCGACGGATGTCCTGCAGTCTTGGCACCTGAGTCGACTCTTTTAGATCATTTACCTAAGCGACTAAGAGACGATCTGGAATCCAGTCGCATAAAATTTTTCCTTTCCCAGAACAGCGAGGCCCGAACGGCCTTGAATGAAAAAATGGATCACGCTTTCATTTTTCCAGGCACGAATAATAAAATACAATTTGGCAATTTCGAAATTAATGCACGGTTTGAAAGAAAATTTTCAGGCGAAATGATCCTTCATCTCAGTGAAGCAAAGTTGGCTGAGTCGGGTGGATATGATTTTTTAAAATTTATCGCATCTGAAGTCGAATGGTTAAAGACTAAAGAATCAAGCCAGGCTCTAAAGAAATTACAGATCATCGGTGATGGTATTCTTGGCAGTAAAAATGAAAAGTTCTTTTCATCACTTGGTTTTAAACAGCCCCGAACGAGTAAAAACCCATGTATCGTCGCAACGGTTGTGGGTGGAATGACAGGTGCATTAGCCGGTGGGACCTATTTTAAGTTTTTCGACGATTCGTTTGAAAACGAATCGATCTATGAGCAGCAGAGGAGGTACCAATCCGACCTTTTAAAGGGGGGCGGAGCAGGTTTGGTTGTCGGCGCCGTTTCGTTTTGTATTTGGAAAAAAAATCCCGAATTTTCTCTTACCGTCTTCTAAGCCAGACACTCTTAATTTTAATTCCGTCTTTAATGAAGAGGCGTTCGAAGAGAGTGACCTCAGGAATGGTGAGTTCTTTCGCTCGTGGATTAACCTCGTGAAGGTCCATCGTCTCGCGTTCAATTTCCCAGACATCGCTCACTTTATCGATCGCAGCCCTCATCCACTCAAAATATCCTTCATGGTCGGTTTTAATATGAAAGAGGCCACCTTT
>JBGSHQ010000379.1:0-4550 GCA_041752095.1 Bdellovibrionia bacterium | reverse complement strand
AGGAAATGAGGAAAAAACCTTAAAAGAGTTCTTTGGTAAAGCTGATGTGGTTCTCGTCGATGCTCCCTGCTCAGGGTGGGGAGTTCTTCGCAGAAATCCTGATGCAAAGTGGAAGGAAAATTTTACCGCGATTGAAAAACTTCCCGAACTCCAAAGTCATCTTCTCGACCTCTATGCCCGGCTCGTAAAGCCAGGAGGACGACTGATTTATTCGCTTTGCACATTCCGAAAGGAAGAATCTGAAGAAGTATCCGCTCGTTTTTCAAACGACCATCCCGATTTTATTTCCATCGGCGGAGGTTATCTCGGCCCCTCACAGTCTGATGGATTTTATCTACAGATCTGGGAGCGAAAGCCGGAAACCAAATGAAGCTCCGGGTGTGGAGTGCCTTCCGCTCTGCTGCTTTTAAGTGGGATGCTGAGACCATCCATCACGTTTTTGTCCGTATCATTTCGTTTTTAGGCTCTTTCGGACTGGGTCGACTCCTCCTCCGCCTGATGTCAGGGGCTTTTCTTTCCAAAACGAATAAACCCATCGAAATTTTCGGTGTAAAATTCAGAAATCCCATCGGATTAGCTGCTGGATTCGATAAAGAAGGGAAGCTCGTCCGAGCGCTCCCGCATCTTGGATTCGGCTATGTCGAGGTGGGTACGGTTACGCCTCGAGCCCAGCCCGGAAACCTTCGCCCTCGTCTTTTTCGGGATCCGGAGCGCTTTTCACTCTTTAATCGCATGGGATTTAACAGTCCTGGAGCGAAGACAGTGGCGATAAACGTAAGAAATGCGCGCAATAACGGAAACCTTCCTGAAAATTTTAGAATCGGAATCAATCTCGGAAAAAATAAAGAGACCAGCGCCGAAAATGCCGCCAACGACTACGCATTGGCTGTGAAGGAGTTTGAAAATCTTGCTGATTACTTTGTTTTGAATGTGAGTTCTCCAAACACTCCCGGACTTCGAGACCTTCAAACTGTTGAATCTTTGAAGAAAATTATGTCCGCGGTTCGATTAGAGATGTCGAAATGGAATATAAAGCCTCCTGTTCTCTTAAAATTAGCTCCTGAGCTCATTGGAAGACCGCTTGATGAGTTGATTGATGCAGAAAAGGAGATTGGAGTGGATGGGTGGGTCTTATCGAACACTCTGGGAGGATTTTGGAAGGGTGGAAGGGGTGGTTGGAGTGGCGGAGCGTTAGGAATGCTCTCTCGGGACCACTTAGATGGGGTCAGATCACGGAGTCGCCTCCCGATTCTGTCAGTGGGAGGAATCATCCATTCGAGTGAAGTGAGAGAGCGACTCGATCGCGGGGCAGACGCTGTGCAGGTGTACACAGGCTGGGTTTACTTCGGTCCAAGGTGGATTCCATTCCTTTTAAAGACTCTCCGATCCTTCTAATCACCGGTACCGATTTAGTGTAAAAAAGCCTTTAAAAAGGCTCTAAAATATACAAAAGCAAAGGCCCCGATTCGTTTCCGAATTCGGGGCCTTTCCTAAAACAATCAAAAAGAAAAATTACTTCTTCTTTTTCTTAGCAGTCTTCTTCTTTGCTACTTTTTTCTTTGCAGCTTTTTTCTTCGTTGCCATCGCTAGTTCCTCCGTTAAAGACATCGCACCAAAGCGTGTCTATGTGTCTTAATGTTACCTCGATATTTATCCAGTGCAAGCCTTGAAATGAAAAAAAATCATTTTTTTTATTTTTTTCTTGCCACCCCATTCTCTCGGAATTGGTCTCTCACCTCAGGATGTGCGAAGAATGAATAGTAGAGAGGGGAAAAATAAATAATACCCTCAAGATTATTTTGAAAGTGCCGAATGACGACTGAAGAAAGAGAAATTACGCCGCTCGAGCCTAAAGAGCGACTGAAGAGAAAGCGGGAAAGGATCGCAATCCTCTCCTTGCTGACGCTTTTTCTTACTTTAATGTTCCTTGAGTTCAGAATTAGCCGGGTCTCGAGTACTTTACCCTTCGTAAATTCGATTTTTTTCTTCGGTCTCGTAAATCTAAACATCATTATTCTGATTATCCTGCTTTGGTTGGTGTTCAGGAACGTTGGAAAGCTTTTCATTGAGCGCCGCCGAAATGTTTTAGGATCACGTCTTAAAACAAAGCTTGTTGTCTCTTTTCTTTCGTTCTCGATCATTCCGACCTTACTTTTATTCCTGATTTCAGCACTTTATATTAATACGACGTTCGATAAGTGGTTCTCGATTAAGATCCAAAATACCTTAGAGACAGCGCTTGAGATCACCCGAATTTATTACCGGGGGGCAGACCAGACGGCTTCGCATTTCGCGGATCACATTGCTAAGGGAACGGCATCACGCCTTTCATCGGGGCGAGTGAACTCCGAAAAGCTCCAGGTTTACCTAGAATCCCAGAGAGAACTTCTGGCTCTCGATGTGGTGGAATTTTATTCCGGACCGCTTGAAGAGCGAGTGATGGCGATCCGTTCGACTGAAGACTGGGAATTTCCTGCGCCCCGCATCTCTTTAGACCTGCTCGACAGTTCTTTTGGGGGCAGCCCAGGGAGTGTCATCCATCACGCAGGAAATGGGGACTGGGTGCGTGCCCTTGCTCCCGTCAGGACTAATAAATCGGGTTCAGTCCTGGGAGTTGTGGTTGTGAGTCGGTACGTACCGGTCACACTCGTGAATAAGGTCGATGAGATCTCGAGCGTGATTCAGGACTATAAAGATATTAATCCGCTGAAGTACCCGGTAAAAACCGCCTACTTCCTGATTCTGATCCTAATTACGCTTGTGATTATCTTCGTTGCGATCTGGATCGGTCTCTTCATGGCGAGAGAATTAACCGTTCCAGTGGAGCGTCTCGTGAAGGGGGCTCAGATGGTTGGAGCAGGTAACCTCGATATCGTCATTCAGGGATCTGGACATGATGAGATTGCGACCCTCGTGGAATCTTTTAATAAGATGACCCGTGATCTAAAAGAGAACCGCCATCGACTCACTGAAACGACCTATGATCTAGAACGAAGAAAGATGCAGCTGGAGGCGATACTTGCAAATGTGGGCGCGGGAGTGATTTCGCTCGATCAAGACGGAAAAATTTCGACTTTTAACCGCGCAGTCTCCCAACTTCTTGAAATTCCACCCGAACGTGCTCTTGGGCGGCACTACCGTGATGCCATTACCGGAGAAAGTGCATCGCTCCTGGCTGTGTTTGAAAAAGCGATGAATTCTTCTGCCCCCCTTCGTTCACCTGAAGTGATTCAGGTGAATCTAAAAATAGGCTCTGCTTTAAAGTCAGTCGCCGCGATTGCGACTTCTCTGCCTACCGGGGCCGTCGTCGTTATCGATGATATGACTTCTCTGGTTAAGGGGCAGCGCGAGATGGCTTGGCGCGAAGTGGCACGGCGTATTGCTCACGAAATTAAAAATCCCCTCACTCCGATTAAACTTTCCGCACAGAGACTCCAAAGAAAACTGAGTGATCTCACTGGGAAGGAAGGGGCTCTACTGCGGGAGTGTACTGAAACGATCATTCGGCATACCGATGAGTTAAAAGAGATGGTGAACGAATTTTCGGATTTTGCCCGGATGCCCGAAGTCATTCTGACCGAAAATTCGCTCGACTCTACGATTCGTGAAACCCTCTCCCTTTATATTCAGGCGCATCCTGATATTCATTTTTCCTTTCTACCCGATGGTAAACTTCCATCCTTTGCATTTGACCGAGACCAAATAAAACGAGTCTTTATTAACTTTTTCGATAATGGAGTGGCGGCAGTTAAAGAGTTAAAAACTGAAAAACGGATTGAGATTGAAACCCATTATCACCAGTCTTTAGAGATCGCCGTGATTGATTTCCGCGATAATGGTCCAGGAATGCCTGAGGCCGTGAAATCGAGAGTGTTTGAACCTTATTTTTCAACCAAAGTAGGGGGAACCGGACTTGGACTCGCTATTGCAAAACGCATCATAGCCGACCATCATGGCTTTATTCGGGTCCAGTCAGCACCGGGTTCGGGAACTCACTTTATTGTTGAGCTTCCGACGGTTTCAAAACTGAAGGTATAAAATGTCACGCAGCGTGCTCATTATTGATGACGAAGCCTCTATTCGCACCTCGCTAGAAGGTGCACTTAAGGATGAAGGGTATCGCGTCCGAATGGCCCCTTCAGGTCGTGATGGGATCGAAGTCCTACGCCAGGAAGTTTCGGATGTCGTCATCCTCGATATTTGGATGCCCGATCTCGACGGGTTAGAGACATTGAAAATCATTAAAGCGGAATGGCCAGATCTTCCTGTCATTATGATGTCTGGGCACGGAACGATTGATACTGCCGTTCGTGCGACGAAACTCGGAGCATTCGATTTTCTAGAAAAACCGCCATCGCTTGAAAGGCTTCTCGTATTATTACAGAACGCCACCTCAGTCCGCGATCTAGCACGCGAGAACCAAGCCCTTCGTAAACAGATTAATCGATCTCGTCAGCTCCTTGGAAAAAGTACGCCGATGTTACAAATTCAATCGCTGATCCGTCAGGTCGCTCCGACGACCGGATCCGTTCTCATCACGGGTGAAAACG
>JBGSHQ010000378.1:0-7896 GCA_041752095.1 Bdellovibrionia bacterium | reverse complement strand
AATATGCTTTTGCAGTTCTTGGTGCCAGGCGCGTCCAGCTCTTCATCAATGCCGGAAATCAGAAGAGTTACGCGATCGCCGAACGATTAGGATTCGAAAAAGAAGGTCGTCTCCGAGAATATGATACTTATGTAGAGAAGGGTGCATCTACCCGTGACACCTTTCTTTACTCTCGTATTTCGCTTGAGGGTCTACCCCCACTCGATGTGAGCTGGGGATAAAAGGAATGAAAAAATGAAAAATTGGATATTCATACTCTGCTTCGTTTTAGTTTCGTTCACTGGACCTTCACATGCCTATGAATACGGAATCGATCGACTGAGCGAACCGACTGTCGTCGCCCTTATTCAAGGGAAAAAACTCGCAGTACTGACTCACGCAGCCGGACGAGCAAAATCGGGAGATCATCTGATTGATCTTCTTTTTAAAAACTACACACTCAAGAAAATTTTCGCTCCCGAGCATGGGCTCAGAACAACTGCGGACGAGACGGTCGAAGATGGAGTGGATTCTGCGACTGGACTCCCGATTATCTCTTTATATAAGACAGGATCGCACGCACCGAAGCCCAGTGATTTAGCAGGAATCGATGCAATCGTCGTCGACCTCCAGGACGTCGGGCTTAGGTACTATACCTATATCGCAACGATCGCCGAAGTGATGAAGGTTGCTGCTCCGTTAAATGTCGAAGTCATCCTGCTCGACCGACCTAATTTACTCGGGGGTGAAATCGTCGAGGGTAAAACGCTCGATCCAGTACTTGCGGGAAGATTTACGGCATTCCATACGGTTCCTACTCGTCATGGAATGACTCTGGGTGAACTCGCGCAGATGATTAATACTGAAAAGAAATTCGGAACCCACCTCACCGTGGTTCCAGCAACCGGATGGCATCGTGAAAATATTCTAAATGCTCTCGATCGCCCCTGGATTCCGCCTTCTCCAGCGCTGACCGATACCCAGCAAGTCGGTCTTTACGCCATCTGGGGAACGCTCGAAGATTTTAATTTAACGGTTGGTCGAGGAAAAACGAATGAAAAGGCATTTCGGTATGTCGGCGCTCCTTGGATTACTCCCGTCGAAGCAAAAGAACTGGCCGATGCATTAAATGCTCTCGGATTTCAGGGAATGACTTTTTATGCAGACGCCTGGTTAGTCACCCGCTCGATTTATAACGGCCAGACTGCAAACGGAGTTCGTGTCGACTGGAATGGAAAAGAGGTGCGCACTGATGAAGTCACCTTTAAATCCGTCTCCCTCTTCATTAATAAATTTAGAAATCGCCTGAGTGTCTCTAAAATGGAACCCGAAATGTACGGGAGCCAGAGTTTTATCGATGCTGTGCGCGCAGGAACCCCGTGGGTGAATTTTTCGCCGATGATCGACACAGAAATTAGCCAGTTCCTCGTTCGAAGAAAACCGTACTTACTTTATTGATTTAATAGAGTCTACGCGCGAAGCGCGTGCATCTCCGCGTAGGTCGGCATCGAGAAGAATCGATCCACGCTGGATCTGATCAGCCTCTTCATCGGTTTCGGGCCGATACCGCGCACGGCGTTTTCCGTCTTCACCGCAAACGAAGAACTCGAGATCACGGCCCTCTGAATGTGCTGGAGAAACAAGGCGATCTGTTTTCGCAGATCCGAGAGCAGGGAGCAGTTCTTCGCGTGAGCGACCGGATTTAGCGATAACAAGATAACTAAAGGGAAGAGTTTTTCGATCGAGTCCGGAAAGCTCGTCGATTTTCCTCATGTATTTAGGTCTCCACCAGACGACTTCTTCATGGCACCAGTCACTCTCATTAGCGAGAGCGCCGCATGCTTGGTGTCCGAGGCATGGAAGGAGAACCTGATATTTCCCTTTTCGTCTAGGAGCGCTGAATTCTCGAATGAGGTGAGTGCGAAGTTCGAGAAGGCGACGCGACTGAATCTTTAAGGCGGGTTCAACTAAAATCGCTAGTCCTTCCTCTTCAAGGTGAAACTCCCAGTTATCGACGAGGCGGGCTGCGAGTTCTGCTAAAGGGATTTCCGCTTCGTTTAAGAAATAGCTCGAGAGCCAAAGATGGAAAGTCGGAGCTGACTGGGGAAGGAGTGGGCGGGTCCAGTCGACTTTTTTATGGAAGGGGCGAATGCTCCAGTCGAAATCGATCGACTTAAAATAGGTTTCTGCCCATTTTTCACCGAGGCGTAGCGCAGACTTATCTTGTTCGATGAGTGCCCAGTTCCCTGTTTTAGGAATTCCGATGTCCGCATGAGCCACTCCGGCCGCAACCCCACAAGCACCGCTTGCAGGACCAGCGCCCCATTCAATCCCTCGGAAAGCCTTCATCTCTGGAAAGCGAAAACCGAGGCGCGCGAGCTCTGCAATGACGGCAGAAACACGAGCCGAGTTACAGGGCATGAATGCAAGAAAGTACGCGAGCAGGAAGTTTTCAGGGTTCGAGGATTCTTTCCAGTAGGGATCGAGTCCCGCGCGCTCTGTTTTTACCTTTTTAAATGCTGCCTTCTTAGGACCGACCGGGCGGCCTGAATGGGTGCGTGGAGTGGGGGAAGCGGACGCGAGTTGGTTTTCATCAAACTCAATTCGGTTAAAGAGCATCGAAAGTTTTTCGACATGTGGAATCACTGATCTCGTCAAAAACCGATCGGAGAGGAGTGGGAGATCTGCAGGAATCATCTCCTCGTCCACAAGAAACTGGAGGAGGGATTTTTCGTATTCATCAGTAAAGGCTGTGCTGAGGGAGGCTGGAATCTTCATTTTATTCGAAATTCTTCTCATAAAATGCAGAGCTTTGCTAACGTTAGGGAATGCGTCTCCCAGTGACCCAGGCGCGGGCGTTCGTTTTCGGACCCCTGGAGCTTGCGGAAATCCTTATTGCTCAGTTTATCGCTTTAGGCATCCATGCAGAGGCGGTGGCTACGCCCGCCAATGACCAAGAGCTGACTGAGTGGTTGGCTACATTAGCCCCGAATGCATCAACCTTCGTTCATCCCGGGCTCTCGATTTGGTCCGAAAGTCCCGAATTCCCTCAGCTCGTCTCGAAAGCCGGTTTTTTTCCCGTATGCCCGAGCGCTCGAATTTTAAGTCTCTGTTTGAATAAACTGAATGTACTTATCGAAGCTGAAGCAGCAGGAATCCCGCATCTTGCCCTAGAGCTTGAGCCCCTTTCGAGCCTTCGCGAAATTGAAGATTTGCTTGATCGTACGGGAGAAAAATTCCCGATCGTATTGAAATCCTTAAAACTTGCCCAAGGATATGGGCTTCAGGTGGTTGAATCATTAGAGGAGCTCAGGCAGGTGGTGCCGATCTGGTTTGAGCAACTCACTCGGCGATACTCCGAAGCAAGTATCATCGTCGAAAGGTCACCGCCTTCAGCCCGGCACATTCTCGTTCCTTTCATTGCGGATGGATCCGGGTTCGTTAAGATACTTCCCTTCATTGATGCTTCACTTCAGTCTCAGTGGCGACGACTCATTCAGTTTATTCCAGCCATGGGGCTTGATTCCTCTGCCGAGAAAGCACTCGAGGCCTCGGTTAAGAAATGGGTGAAGCACCTTAAGTTTTCGGGTTTCGGTTCGCTTGAGTTCATGGTCGATGGAAACCAGGTTTATCTCGTGGATGCACTCCCCAGACTGAATGCCGGATTTCCACTTTGGGATCATCTCCTCGGAATGAAGTCTGTGGAATGGCAGCTTGCGGGATTAGGACAGCTTCCCGTGCCTAAGGAAACGGGACAAAAATATGGTTCCGCTCTTTCGCTCCGGTTTTATGCGGTAGACCCGATTCGGAACATCCCGTGCCCGGGGTTGATCCGAGAGATCTCTCCCCCGCATGATGAAACGGGTTCAGAAACAAAAAGCATCTGGATGACTCGTTACCAGCCAAATCAGGAAGTGAAGTGGTCCTCGAGCGGTGTTCTAGGCGAACTTTTCGTTTTCGGGAAAGATCGTTCTTCGACCTTAACGGCTGCGAGAGAAGCGCTTTCAAAAATTTGGATCGCGGGCTCCCTCCAAACGAACCAACGTTTTCTTCAGGAACATTTGGAACACCCCTTTGTTCGTGAAAACTTAATTCATGCAGGGTTTACCGACGAAGATTTTATACCTGAAACTTTTCCCCCAGACGAGCAAGTCGAAAAAATGGTTTCTATAGCTGCACTTCTATTTCCTCTCGAAGGAGTGCGGTGGTTGGCAGGAAGTAGAAGAGTCACTCCATCCGAAACTTTAGTGCCCACAGATTTAAAGGCGACCCCTTTTGAAGGAGTCGGGAAGTTCACGGGATACTCTGGATATTTTCATAGGGGTCAGGAAATCGTTCGTTTCTTGTTTGAACCCGTACTTGAAGATCGCTGGTTAGCGCATTTTGGCTCGTGGGCGGTTCCAGTGCGTCGAGTTCGGACGGCTGATTTGAAAAGCCGACCTCCAACGAAAACCCGTAAAATACTCGCGCTCGCTCCGGGGCGCATTCATGCACTTCTTCGTCATCCGGGCGAGGTTCTAGAGCCGCACGACCGAGCGTGTGTGATCGAGTCGATAGGAATGCTCGTGCCACACGCTGTACCGGTAGCCGTGCGACTGATCGCATGGAAGGTGGCCCCAGGAGAAATCGTAGAAGCGGGTCGTGAGCTTGCCGAGTTTACCCTTCTCGGTTAATTGTAGAGCATGCCGAGTTACTCACGGAAAATTGCTCTACCTGGAAAGTCCTCCGATGAAATTTTTAACCGGGTAACGGCAGCGATCGATCAATTTCAAACCCAAGACAGTGGAAAGTTCGGAAAATTTGAGTTTTCCACGGATAGTGAAGCTCGGTCGATTCTCATGAATTCAACTCACGTGACCGCAAAGCTTCATTGCCGTGATGGAGAAGTCCTTCTCGAGGGAAAACTCTCATTTTTAGTGAGCGCCTTTCGTTCAAAGATCGATGCGGGGATTGATCGATGGATCGAGAAGTCTTTCAAGGGATGAATCCTTTAATCCGACCAATACAATCCAGTTTAATTTTTAAAAATTTCCGTGGTTTAACGAAAATAAGATTCGCTCACAGGCAGGATCTGGAGTTAAACTCGAGCCAATGACTCGGAAAGAAAACGTAAAGGTTCTCTGTAAAAGTATCGTCACCCGACTTGAGAATAACAAGTCGATCGCTTTCCCGCCTCGACTTCGCCAAGTTGTAGCGGATGAGGTTCATGGACTCATTAGCCCGTATGTGATGACCGATGAAGATATTAAAGAAAAAGCGATCGTGAAAATGGGCGCTAGTGCCGAGAAATTAGCTGAAACTTCGTTCGCGGAGTCCGAAGCGTTTAAGACCGTTAAGAAAATGATTCGTGAAGGATTCGGCGACGATGAGCTAAACGGTTTTTATTTTCTGAAGCCTCTAAAATTTGTTGCGGGTTCGATCGTGAGTTATCTCATGCGTTCATCGAGCATCGACGAAGTTTACGAAACGGATGAAGATCTCGAAAAAATGATCGTCGAGATCGTTAAGACCTTCAATCCTGCCAACGCGCACTAAGTCCCCTCATTGATAGTAAAAATAGTTTAACACTTTGACAGTGTCTAAACTATTTACGCCATTTTTTGTCACATTGACTGATTTGTTGGCAAATCTGTGCATTAAGTACTTTAATTACTGATAGTTATAAAAAATTAATTTAGGTTAACTTTTGGCCGGCGGATTGCATCTACTAGTTCGGTGCGAAGCCATTTTCTCTTTTTAGCTATGATTTCTATGATGCTCCTCGCTTTGGCGATGGCGGGGCACTCACCTGCGCTTACTGCGCCATTTATCTTGAAACCAAAGATCCCCATTGCATCAAACCCTTCTGCGAAGCCTGACCGAAAGCCTGCGGCTCTTGAGATTGAGGCGGTTTCGGCTGATGAGCTGAAGTTGATCCAGGCAGATCGATAATCCACTTTTGACAGGGGCTGACCTACGCACTAAAATAAAGCTCTCAGGTATCTAAAGCTACGAGCTGAGAGTGCTCGTGAGGTTCTAGATTCAAAGGATTGAATTTAAAGACTTTTTCGATTTTATTTCGAATCAGTCAGAGGGGCCTTGGGTTTTTCATGCAATTTCGTGTTGTTGCTACCAGTTTTATCGCTTTTACCTTACTCGCTGCGTGCTCAAGTGCACCCACCGCTCCAACTCGCGAAGAGAGTAGCCATTCAGCTGAGCCGAATCCCGATAAAGCCAGCGCGCGAGCCCTTTCTCCAAAACTTCAGTCCGTGATGAAGGCGGACGAAATCATTATTAAAGGAATTAAGCTCCAAAACACGACGTTTGATTATCCCATTACGGTAAACACGGCTGTCGAGAAATGGATCGACTATTTCACGGGGCGTGGGCGAAAGCACATGGTGAAATACCTTGAGCGTTCCGAGCATTTTATTCCGTACATTCGTCCGCTCCTTCGCCAGTATAATTTGCCTGAGGATCTTGTTTACCTTTCGATGATTGAGAGTGGGTTTAATAACCAAGCACGGTCTTCCGCTAAAGCCGTTGGCCCTTGGCAGTTTATTTCTGCGACCGGGAAGCGCTATGGTCTTTCCGTAAACTGGTGGGTCGATGAACGGCGCGATACCCGCAAGTCGACTCTTTCGGCTGCTCAGTACCTTCGCGATCTTTATGAAATGTTTCATTCCTGGGAACTCGCTTCAGCATCCTATAATGCTGGCGAAACTAAACTTGCCCGTGCGATTCGCCGCTATGGAACTTCGGATTTCTGGGCGCTCACTCGTCACCGATTTTTAAGGCCTGAGACTCGCGATTACGTACCGAAAATTATCGCAGCCGCATTAATCGGAAAGAACCGTACGCAGTTCGGCTTTCCCGCTTCGCAGATTAAACCAGGTGCGGGCGAAGCGATTGCGCCCGATGGTGAAGTTGTAAAATTAGAAACCGAATCCGCACAGACTTCGAGTGCCGCTCAGAAAGAAGCGCTCGCAAGCGTTCTAAAAGGGGAGTTTTACGAAACGGCTTCAAGCGAGGAAATGGGCCAAGACGATGCGGGTGGTGAGCTAGTACCCGCGACGATGGAAGGTAAGGACGTTAAGGAAGGTGTTGCGCTCGCTAAGCCCGTCGCAACTCCAAACATCAATAAAAAAGGTGAGCTCATGGGAGAGGAACTCATCGATTTTGAAGTTCAGTCTCCGGCCGATCTTTTAAAAATTTCGCGTGCGGCGGGCCTTTCCTACCATACGGTAAAGAGCCTGAATCCAGAACTTCTTCGGTGGTGTACGCCTCCGAGCATTGCTACTTACCGAATTAAACTCCCTTCTTCAGTTCGTGAGCGCTTCCTTGCGAATTATAACGACCCGAAATTTACGAAACGCGTGGAGTTTCTCGCTTATAAGGTTCGGAAAGGTCAGTCGTTGCGTTCCGTTGCACAGAACTTCGGTATTCGTGTCGATCCGCTTGCGGACTTAAATCGCGTCTCGGTTCACGCGATGCTTTCGAAGGGTACACTCATTCGACTGCCCATGCCTGCGGATGGTGGACGAAGTCTTTCCTCACTCGAAATTCGTGATCCTCCAGAACGTCGTCGCGCGCGTCGAAGTCGACGACGGGTCACGAGGAGTGGTTCGATTCGTAAGCATGAAGCCGCACGGATTTCGATGCGGGAGCGGGTGAAGGCGCGACGTAGGTATTAGGCTGTAAAGCGGTTCCCCCATTGATGGCGAAGCTCCGCGGCATTTTTATTCACTCGAAAATGTCAGCTTTTTAAAGACATTTTCGTGTGATGCATTTCAGCACTATTTTTATTTTCTTTGGATTCAATGCTAAGTGGACGGTATGATTATAACCCTTCCAATTTCTGTCATCGGACGTCGATAATTGGAAGAGTATTAAAACTGCCTACCAACTCGAGGAAGATCCGCCACCACCGAAGCCGCC
>JBGSHQ010000377.1:0-1942 GCA_041752095.1 Bdellovibrionia bacterium | reverse complement strand
CTGATCATTTGGGCGAGATACCGAGAGAGCTCGGTTGCTACCTCTTTTAGAGATTCTCTTTCGGGGGTCGTCATTATGGGTGCGTTCATAGATTAGCCTTTCTTTAGAAACGACTACGCAAGAAGGATGCCGAAATAGACCGAGTGATTTTGCCCCATGGGATTTGAAAAGCACTCTAGATCCGGAACCAAGAATAAATTATAATAAAAGATAACTTCATGAAAATATTCGGATCAGTTCTGCTCATCTTTTTTTCCTTTGGACTCGTTCACCCCTCCATTGCCGCTACTCCTCCCACGACCGTTATTCTCTCCGAAAATAACGGAGTAGTCTGGGGTTTTGATTTTATAGACTCTGAAAATTTAATTTTCACGGAACGAGAAGGAAATTTAAAAATATTATCCCTCGTGACGAAAAAAATTCGAACAATTGGTGGCGCGCCTAAAGTTAGAGTCGAAGGACAGGGTGGACTTCTTGATGTTCGCATTCACCCGAAGAACCCCACTACCCTCTTTCTCACTTATTCTGAACCCAGCGGTACTCGTGAGGAACCCGTACAAACCACCGCCTTAGTTCAAGCGACTTTAAAAGGCGATAAACTGGTAGATCTTAAGAAAATAATATCCGCGAATGCTCCTAGCAACGAAGACGTCCATTTCGGCTCTCGAATCGAATTTGACGACCAGGGTTTTCTCTACATGACGGTTGGAGATCGGAACGCCCGCCCAAAAGTTCAAGACCCAAAATTTCATAATGGAAAGATTCTGCGCTTCACACTCGATGGCACAGTTCCGAAGTCGGGTCAGCCCTACATGAATCAGCCCGGGGCACTCCCCGAGATATGGAGTATTGGTCATCGAAGTCCGCAAGGCTTAGCTTTCGATCCGAAAACGAAAACTCTTTGGGAAGCGGAAATGGGGCCTAAAGGCGGAGATGAGCTGAACCAAATCGAGGCAGGAAAAAATTACGGGTGGCCTGAGGTCACTTTTGGTCGCGAGTACTACGGGATTCCGATTGGTGTAAAAGAAAAACCGGGCTCTGTTTCTCCAGTCGCGCATTGGGTTCCATCCATCTCGCCTTCCGCAATTACGGTTTACCGTGGAAAAACATTTCCTGAATGGGACGGAAATATTTTTATGGGCTGCCTCTCGGGAACCCAAATCAGACGACTCGTAACCCAGGGTAAAGAATCTTCGCTTAAAGTAACTCACCAAGAAGTGATCATATCGGGCGGAGGAAATCGGTATCGTAATCTTAGAGTCGGTCCAGATGGATATCTCTACTTTTCTACTGATGGCGGTAAAATAGGATATATTCGCCCTTAAAAATGGATTAGGCAGATGTTTGAAAACTAGTTCTCTGAAGACGTCGATCTTCCAGAAATTACCCAATTCCTCATAGAGTGTCTTCAAGCAAAAAGGTGCAATCTTCGAATTTCTAGAGGCCTATTTTTTAAAATTCGCGAGCTGATAAACACGAGACTTTAACTCGCCTTTGGGCTTGAGTGCGCGTTTTTTAACAAGCGTTGCAACATCTCTCTCAAGTGTCCTTCGCGGAACATCGGGCATCCACCCCACTACATCAGACATCGAAAACGAATCTGAACTCCTTGCATTCGATATAATTTTTTGTTGTCGAGCTTCAGGTGTTTTTCCTGCTTGTTCCTTTAAAAGTTTTCTACCTTCGACAACCACATCTTGGGCAGCTTCAGCAAAACATTCAGCGAGAAACTCGACGATCGGATGTAAGGAACCGAGAAGCCTACTTTGGCGAATGGATGAATAGTACCGCTCACGCTTCCTCATAATCGCTGTTTCGCTCGGAACGAATCGCGCAACCCTCTCACCTCCTAAAAGAAGTAATAAATGTTGCATGAGGCGAACCGTTCGCCCATTTCCATCTGCAAAAGGATGGATCGCGACAGCGATGAAATGAAAAGAAA
>JBGSHQ010000376.1:0-6493 GCA_041752095.1 Bdellovibrionia bacterium | reverse complement strand
CCTTAGTAGAGATGTTTACTTCTCAACTACTCACCGAGCGACCGGGAGAATCGTCGTCACAGGATCTTATAGAAGTTATTGATAATTTTTCTAGGTGGTCGTCTGTGGTCTATAGAAAAAGTTCAATAAATAAAGGGACTTAAAGGCCCCACTTTTCCATTAAAATCCCATAGCAGTCTTGCGTCCCAAGTGGTTTACTTGCGTCATAACTATCGCGGTAACTAATTAGAGTGAGGGATCTGGGAATGACTTCTGTTTCTACGAACGCTGCTTTGAATGCTTGGGTAAATGAAATCGCTGACCTTTGTCAGCCCGCTAAAATTCACTGGTGCGATGGCAGTGAAACGGAGAGCGCAAAACTTTGCGACGAGATGGTCGCATCAGGAATGCTGAAGCGCCTGAACCCTGCGAAGCGTCCGAACTCCTTCCTCGCTTGTTCTGATCCATCGGATGTTGCGCGAGTCGAAGACCGCACCTTCATCTGCTCTGATAAAAAGGAAGACGCAGGCCCAACGAATAACTGGATGGCTCCATCCGAAATGCGGAAGACTTTAAATCCTTTATTTAAAGGATGCATGAAGGGACGAACTCTTTATGTAATCCCTTTCTCCATGGGTCCGATCGATTCTCCGATTTCCCAGATCGGTATCGAACTCTCCGATTCTCCTTACGTCGTCGTGAATATGCGGATCATGACCCGCATGGGGTCACAGGCTCTGAACGCTCTCGGAAATCGAAGCGATTTCGTGCGCGCAATCCATACCGTGGGAGCACCACTCGCGACTCTTGCGGACGGCTCTCTCGAAAAAGATTCAAGCTGGCCTTGTAATAAAGAGACAAAATATATCGTCCACTATCCAGAGACGCGCGAAATCTGGTCCTACGGATCGGGCTACGGCGGAAACGCACTCCTCGGTAAAAAATGTTTCGCACTCCGAATCGCTTCCACCATGGCACGTGATGGCGGGTGGCTCGCCGAGCACATGCTTATTCTAGGCGTCGAATCGCCTGAAGGTAAAAAGTCCTACGTTACGGCTGCATTCCCATCAGCGTGTGGGAAAACGAATTTTGCAATGCTGATCCCACCGGCATCACTTTCTAATGAAGGTAAGGGTTGGAAGATCACCACGATCGGCGATGATATCGCTTGGATTAAGCCCGGCGCTGATGGACGGCTTTACGCCATTAACCCAGAAGCCGGATTCTTCGGAGTTGCTCCAGGGACTTCACTAAAAACGAATCCAAACGCGATGGCGTCGATGACGAAAAACACGATCTTCACAAACGTCGCGCTTACACCTGACGGTGATGTGTGGTGGGAAGAAATGACGGATACCGCGCCAGAGAGTCTGATCGACTGGACGGGGCAGCACTGGACGCCAGCGATTGCAAAAGAGACAGGCCGAAAAGCAGCGCACCCGAACGCACGTTTTACTTCTCCCGCTTCGCAGTGTCCGTGTGCTGACTCCGAGATGGAAAATCCTGCAGGTGTGCCGATCTCTGCCATGATTTTTGGCGGTCGCCGCCCGGATACCATCCCACTCGTTTATCAGTCTCATAACTGGGAACACGGGGTTTACATCGCAGCAACGACGGGTTCAGAGACGACCGCTGCGGCAGTAGGGCAAGTCGGCGTGGTTCGCCGTGACCCAATGGCGATGCTTCCTTTCTGCGGATATAATATGGGCGATTATTTCTCCCACTGGATCTCGGTCGGAAAAAAGGCAGGCGCGAAAGCTCCTAAAATTTTCGGTGTAAACTGGTTTAGAAAAAATGCGGAAGGCAAGTACGCATGGCCAGGTTTTGGTGAAAATATGCGCGTCCTAAAATGGATTGATGGACGTATCGAAGGGAGCGTTTCTGGAGTGGAAACCCCAATCGGTGTGATGCCGACTTACGCGGACATGGATTTTACCGGTACGAAGTACACGGCAGCCGAATTCGCGGACGTCACTTCGTTAGATAGCGAGAAGTGGAAGAGGGAAGTCACCTCGTCCGCAGAATTTTTCTCTAAGTTCGATGGACGTGCGCCTAAAGAATTCCTAGCGATTGAAGCAAAAATCCTCGACCGGTTTGCCGCCCAGGGAACGTCGATGTCGGGCGTGATGCCGAAGAGTTCGCCTGAGGCTTCGGCCCAGGTTTAGGGTCTTTATCTCGTCTATATCGGACTTGGGACCGGTTTTTCTTGGTTTTTGCTTTTTTGTACCATTACTCCAAATATTCATGAATAATTGGAGTACATGTATAAACGTTTAATCGACCTCGAAAACGCAAAGAAAAGTTTTTTTCTCTGGGGGCAGCGCCAAACAGGGAAAAGTTCGTTACTGCAGCGGACTTTTCCTGGCGCGATTTATTATAATCTCCTTGAATCCGATCTTTTCTTTACTCTTTCACGTGAGCCACATCTGCTCAGAGAGTGGCTAAATACTGCGAATCCAGGCGATATTGTCATCATTGATGAAGTCCAAAAAATCCCTCAGTTACTCGACGAAGTTCAGAATCTAATCGAAAAAAAGAAAATCATTTTTGGTCTGTGTGGTTCTAGCGCGAGAAAGTTAAAACGGGGTCATGCAAATTTATTAGGCGGAAGGGCAAGACGATTCGAACTCTATGGGTTATCAGCGGAAGAACTTCATAACGATTTTAATCTCCAGCAAATATTAAACCGGGGATATTTACCGACCTTTTACTTAGATGACAAATATCCAAGTGCGCATCGGAGTTATGTACAAGACTATTTAAAAGAGGAAATTTTAGCCGAAAGTCTTACTCGGAGTGTTGCCGTTTTTTCTAAATTTCTAGAGGCTGCTGCGCTATCGGATACGGAAATTGTTAACTTCTCCACGATCGCTCGTGATGTTGGGGTGTCCGTTAAAACGGTCCAAGCCCATTTCGAAATTCTCGAGGATACCTTAACAGGGCGATTTTTACCTGCTTATAGTAAAAACGCTAAACGACGTACTCGTCTTTCTTCTAAGTTTTACTTTTTTGATGTCGGAGTAGTAAATTTTTTAGCGAGAAGAAAAGAACTTGAGCCTAAAACTCCGCAATTTGGAAAAGCGTTTGAAAACTGGGTTCATCATGAACTTCTTTGTTACCAAAGTTATCGGAATCCAGAATTAAGGCTGAGCTACTGGGCGCTTACGACGGGTGTAGAGGTTGATTTTATTCTGGATGATATGGAAGTCGCGATCGAAGCGAAGGCAGTTTCACAGATTCACTCTGACCACCTCAAGGGGCTAAGAGAACTCAAGACTAATTATCCAAAAGTGAAGAGCCGTATCCTTGTGTCGTTGGAGAAACAGTGCAGAATGACGGATGATGGAATTGAAATTCTTCCGTACGCCGAGTTTATCCGAAGGCTATGGGATGGTCGTTTATAAGGTTTTCCATAGAATGCCTTCAATTCGAGCCTATTCAGTTTTAATAAAAAATAGCCCGTGTCTCATTCGACTCATTACGGAGTTAGCCGCTCCGTGTCATAGTCATGAAGTAATCTCTCACACAAGCAGTACGTCGTTAGAGGGTGTATTTCATGAACCGGATCCAGGCATTTTCCTTAATTTCGCTCGTCGTTCTTACGGCGTCAGGATGCGCTCCGAAGAAAAAGCATGAAGCATTTCTCCAGATCGACGGACCTTTCCAGGATTTCGTTCATAACTTCGAACAGACCTCTGCCCAAGAGGGCACGCCCCTTACGGTGAACGACTTGATTCTTACTTTTGGATCCACACCGTCCATGAATGAAACCGGAGTATGCGAATACTCAGAAGATGAGACTCCAAAGATCACCATTAACCAGAGAATTTGGAACACACTGAATGACTACGATAAGCAAGAAGTGATCTTCCACGAACTGGGTCACTGTGTGCTTCGTCGGATCCACCAGAACTCGGAAATGCGCGCTTACAACAACACTCAGACGATCCCCTCCAGCGTGATGTACCCTTACCGCATTGCGGGCACGATTTACCGCGATCACATGCCTCACTA
This sequence comes from Bdellovibrionia bacterium, assembly GCA_041752095.1. Taxonomy (GTDB): domain Bacteria; phylum Bdellovibrionota; class UBA1018; order UBA1018; family UBA1018; genus JACMQW01. Next base: position 2,500 of record JBGSHQ010000376.1, on the reverse strand, counting down.
TCACGACGAACTCTTCGAGCCCGGAAAGCGGAACCAGTTTTAACTCTCATGCAGCCTCGAATTCGAGCAGTCGATGAAGTTCTGCGGCTTTAAGCGCATTCTGTTTTAAATACATCTCAAAATCCTGATCTCGTCCTCGAAGCTCAGTCGTAAATAGGAGCTGATGTTTAATTGCAAGAGTCTCTGAAGATTCGCGACAGATTTTTGGCGACCGATTAAGACTCAGGTAGCTTGATATCTCGTGAACGAGATAAGGAGTAATCACACCGATCTCTCCTTCAAAGTCGATATAAATGAGGATGCGATCTGAATCCTGAACTAGACATGCCCCAATCGGATGGCCAGCAGGAATGAATTCACGGAGTTTTTCTCGTAAAACAGATGGATAATCGAGGATTTCAATTTTTTTAAGATGGTAATGGGGGAGAAAGCTTTCTAAAAGGTCGCTTCCTACAGAGGTGCGAGAAATGATTTTAAAGAGCTCCTGCGGAGTCGTAAATTTCTGAGTAAAGATTCCTGACATCCTTTTACTTTTCGGTAGCAGAAAAAAGAACTGTAGTTTCGAAGAGCACTAAAAGATGTAAAGATAGAAAAATGAGTCTAATCGGCTTCATTGCACTCAGCAGTCTCGCAATGGCAGGAAATACTGCTATTCCCAATTTTCGCGAGGCAAAAAAAATTACAACACGTCTTCACTCGGCCCGAAGCTTAACACTTTACTGCCGTTGTAAATATAAAGACAAAGAGATCGATCTCAAATCCTGCGGCTATAAGTCTCCCAGGGATCCTAAGCGTGCTAAACGGCTTGAATGGGAGCACGTCGTTCCAGCGGAAGCATTCGGTCAGAGTTTTATCGAGTGGCGAGAGGGCGCCCCAGCGTGCGTAAGTAAGGGGAAGCCCTATCGCGGTCGAAAATGCGCAGAAAAAAACCCTGAGTTCGCACGAATGGAGGCCGATCTCTATAATCTTTTCCCTGAAGTCGGCGAAGTAAACGGACTTCGTTCTAATTTTTCTATGGCTGAAGTGACAGCGCTTGGGAAGTTTGCAGGGATTAGTTTTGGAGGGTGTGGCGCTCGAATCTTTCAGTCTAAGTTCGAACCGATGGATTTTGCGAAGGGTACGGTCGCTCGAGTCTACCTCTATATGGACAATGCATACCGGGGGCATGGGATCATTTCGGATAAAAATCGTAAGTTATTTGCGGCTTGGGATATGGACCACCCGGTTGAACCCTGGGAATGTGAACTTTACCGCGAAATTAAGAAAATCCAGCCGAACGATAACCCGATTTTGAGTCACCGGTGTAAAAGCTAATTACTGATTTTTAGGGAACTGATTTTTCGCGTTTGCGCTGGAAACGCTTCACTCAGAACTTGGCAGCTTTTTCCCTCGTCGATCACTTTAGCGAGACGAAGATAAGAGTTCAGATATCGATTCATGCATTCGGTTTTGGCAAGCTCAGGGGTCGTGCTTTTAACAGTCGGGGTATCTAAAGCAGGAAGATCTTGTGTGCTCGGCATCGAAGGTGCCCCACAGTCGACTTTTGCGGCACAGACATATTCTATTGGGTTTGCTGATGCATGGTTTTGGTAAAAAAGGCCTAGAAGGATGGCTACAAAAAAAACAAGAAAGGGGTAAAACTTCATACCTTAAGTGTAGCTCTTCTTTTTGTTCTGGCTAGTGGGAAAAATTTCCGCAGTGTAATCCCTCATGTTACCCTTAATTCATGTCCTTGCTTCGGCAATCATGGAGACGGCTTCAAGCCGGCCCGAAGTTTGATCTTCCCTACTTATTAGCTCGGGCGAATCCGCATTCGCCTCTATCTGAGCGGGTTGAGTTTTTAGAACGGTTGATGGATTGGATCCGTTATACAGGTGGCGGAAAAACGACGCCTCATGCTCGAATTCGATTTCTTCTGCAGCTTTTAGAACGAAAACCAGAATGGAAAGTCAGTTCATCTGCAGTGATTCGGAGTCTTTTTCGCGAGTCATTACCGTTTCATCTCTTTTATGAAATGGGCCTACCGCATGGAGCAACCTTTCTAAGGGAGTTCCTTCTCCGAATCGTTCACATCTCCATTCCGATCTCCGAGGAGACCCATGAGTCCTCTTCGATTTTTAGGCGCGTCTTCTATGATTCGGATGATCAGGAGTGGATTGCGAAAATTCCAGGGTCGACCTGGGAGGAATTGTTAAATGACTGGCTCTTTCCTAAGGGGCTAGACGAAGAAGAGAGCACCTTTCCGCATTTTCATCGGGCCCTCGCCGACGCTTCTTTGGCGCTTTCTATCCAAGCAGCCGCTCTCGCGTTACGAACTGAGTTCATGAAGCGCTCACCCGATTTTGGACTCGAATCCCACCCGCTGCTTCACCTGGAGGCGAATCTTGCCGCACTTTCAGCCCAAGCAAAGAGAAAGCCGGGGGCACGCGAGACTTCTGAAATTAAAGAGGCGTATCTCTCTTGTTTAAAAGAAATTGAACGATCACGGACACTCATCGCA
>JBGSHQ010000375.1:0-1935 GCA_041752095.1 Bdellovibrionia bacterium | reverse complement strand
TAATCCGCCGACCGTAAAAACTCGAGCGATACCAATCGCTCCCAGTCCATCAAGTCGATCAGCGTCTTGGACGACGGCTGCTTCGACTGTGCTTGCTTCGATCTTCGCAGAAAAACTATGCGCTTCGATTGCGTGTCGAATAGGTTCCAGAAACTCCGATGGATACTGAACCGAATTTAAAAACTTCACTGCTTCTTCGCCCGAAAGCTTCGATGCGATCGAACGACGTGGATCGTCCTTCGGGACATTTACTAAATCATGAAGCCACCCTGCTGGGATCACGACCTGAAGATTTGCACCCTCAAGCGCTGCTAAGCGCTTTGCCGTAGTCACCACCCGAAGAAAATGGGCGTGATCGTGCGCCGGGTCGATTCGCCCCCCCGATAAACTGGCATCGATAGCCGCCACTTCCTGCACTTTACGCTCGAAGACCGCTTCCCACTCCATAAAGTCAGTTCCACTCCTCGTCATTCTTGGGTAGCTTTAATCTTATGCGGAGCCCTCGTAAATCTTTAAGTGTTGTGCGGATTGCCTTTCTGGCACTTTCGCTACTCGCTATGGGTGCAGAATGCACACCCTTAAACACTCAAAGCTTACCTCCATCCGGCTGTAACCCTTCCCAAGTTGAATTTTCGATATTCGACGATGGCATTATTAATAACTGTAACTGTGGTGGAACTTCGGGTGAAAAAATCGCGTACGGTACTAGCTTTAACTGCACCTTCGCACTCGGTAAAACAGTATTCATCCATTACATCGGCGGCATATCCCTCAGGCATCAAATCGTTTCCGTAGGTTCACCCGCGATTCCGGACTCTGAAACTTTTAATCCCCAGGATAGAAACACGATCAGAAATCACGCATTCACTCCCACTGCAGCTGGCACATACTCTTTCAGGGATAACTACTTTCCGACCGGCATTTTTGGCACCCTGACGATCACGCCTTAATAAAAAAATACGACTCGGCAAACGTTTCCCGTTAATTCGCCCTCACACCCTCCGATAAGAGCTATGTCAGCCAAAACACCACGGAGGGTATAACAATGGCACCGAATAACACGATCAAGATCCAGAACATCAATAACAGCGACGAAGCGGCTCAAACTGTCGACGTCCTTTATCAAAAAATGGGTGATCGCTGGTACGCCTTCTCTCTCGTCGGTGACGAAGTTTTCATGGGCTCTGTGAGCCAAGAAGAAATTAACCGTGCTGCCGATGAGGATGTAGCGATCGAAAAGATCATCGTCGAGGCGCCTGAAGCCTTTAATGAAGTCGCATAAACTTAAAAATTCTATCCCAACGACCACACCACTCCGTTCGAAGGACCCAAAAGTCCTACGAGCGGAGTTGGACGTTTTCCGTCAAAAATCTGTCTCTCTCGTTGAAAAAAATCCTGAAAAAGCAGGAACCATCCTTTCCGAATGGCTAAACAAGCCAGCACCCGCTCGGAAAAAGTCCGCCGCATAACACCCTCTTCCCTTTCCATTCATCTCTCGCTAAAATTAATGCAGCTCGTCTTTGGGGTTATTTTTACCCTAAAAAAGTATCGGAGACATGGATGTCAGTACGGAATCTCGCTCTCTTTCTTCTCACTTCACTTCTTTCATCTGGAGCAATTGCAAACGGCGATCTCCCTTTTAAAGGAAATCGCCGTCCTGGAATTCTAAATACGCCGACTGCCGAACCAACAGGAGAGAACGCGCAACTCTACCGAAAGTTAGGTGAAAAAATGGGATCCCTTTCTCCCGATCAGTATTTGGATTTCCTGAGTGAAAATCCAAATACCGAAGACGAATCTTCAGACGAAGAGTAGGCGCTAGCTTAAACGAAGAAGACGTTTACATCGCCTTTATCTTTTTGGGACACTTCACCGTAAACCTTAAGAAACTTCACAAACGCCTGATATGCGGCAAATGTAGAGGTTGTTGGATCG
>JBGSHQ010000374.1:0-3142 GCA_041752095.1 Bdellovibrionia bacterium | reverse complement strand
GAACTCGAGATACGGTGCATGTGGCTGATTTTCACCCATACTTGTTACTCCACCCGTTCTCTGAAGGAGATGGAAAAAGAGTTTAGGAAAGTGATGATCTTTTTTTAAGCTAATCCAGCCCTCCTCCGAAGTGAGCGCGGACCTGAGAAGAGGGTCCATCTCAGAGGGAAATATTTTTTTAACGAGCATCGGAAACTTCATCGTCAGATAATCTTGGAGCGAAACTCGGTGCTGATCTTCGAGAAATACCCAAAAGCTATTTGGAAAATGGATGAGCGCTTCACCGTCCCATGCGAGTGAATCATAGTACCGTTTTAAAAGTTCAAGCGGTTGGTTTTCGAAATGAAGCGAACCTAAGTCATCAACAATGAGTGAGAACTTGGATTTCATTTTTCCAAGAAGAGTCATGAGCTCTCCAGAAACGAGTTGGAATGAATCGTGTGTGGGAAGCGAAGAAACTTCATCACCCATGAGTTCCCGTCGATAGACAAGAACTTTAGCGTGATTTTGATTCAACGCCTTTTCGATCCATTTCCCATGAATCGGTCCGGAACAATCAAGAATTGTTTTTCCTGCACGTATTTCACGGTACATGAGTCGTTCCCTTATCCTTCGTCGTAACGGTATGAATCGATTGAAAGAATGAGGCGTGCATATCCGCCGTTGCATTCATCGACTTGATTACCGAAAACCGAGTCCTGAAGAAGTTCACCGGTCACCATGCTAAAGGTTTTTGGCTTAGCTGATTCTTTTGATGTCGCATTGGTTTCCATCTTAAGTAGACGATCATAAGTCTGAGTGACTTCAGCAGAGGATTTTTTTCCGATCAGCGATAGCTTAAGAAGTTCTAAAGCTTTATCTTCTCCGTGCTTTTGTTTCTTCTGAAGAAGCTCAGTGTAACGGAAGTAAACCGTCTTAGGAGAGTAGTTCGTTAAAATTGCAATTTTAACGAGTTCTGCTGTTCCTGCACGCGTGACCCAGCCCTGATCAATTTTTTCAATCTGGTCGAAAAGTTTAACTAAATCATTTGGGGTGCGGCCCGTGAGAGTAGCACTTTTCGTAAGTTCGATAATTTCTTTTTCACCACCGATTTTACCCTGACGAGTTTTAAATTCGTCATAAGTTGTATAAATCGACTGAGCATCGCGTTCGGTAAAGAGGGCGAGCTTAGTGAGTTCGACAGGAGACGTTTTCGATTCCCATTTCTTCTTAGGATTTTCGAAAGATCGATAAACCGATGCTACCGTTCCTGCATCAGACTCAGTGATGATCGAAACTTTCGTTAACTCAGCGATGGAGTCTCCAGAAAGTTTATCACCGAGTTTGTTTTCGAGTTCGACGTAACGCTCGTAAACAAGATCAGTTCGTTTATTCGAGATGAGTGAAGCCTTCACGAGTTCAGCGACCGCAAAGTCACTCGACCAGTTATTTCGCATCGATCGAATTTTTTCATATCGATCCATCACATCAAACGGAGTGATTTCCTGACTTTGGTTGATGGCGATATAAGCTGAGTCACAAAAGCGCGCGATGGCTTTTGAGAGCTGGGGCTCTTCCGTCATTCCGTTTGTAAATTGGAGCCCGTTACTCGCCTGTTTTTGGGAGGTCGTACAGCTCGTGAGCGATGTAACCACTCCGAGTGAAAACAGGACGAAACCATACCGAATCATATTTTTTTTCATAGATAAGTCCTCTCTCGACTTACTATTCCAATAGCCTGATTGTTATGATCTCTTAATTTTACGCATTGTGTAATGAGTATAATTGGACACACCCGTAAAACGCATTGACTCATTGAAAATCGCACTGAGGGTCGCTGTGGGAATTATGAGGTGGGTCCTCGTTGACTCATAATTACCGCACCGTAAGCTTGAGTTCTCTAATCAACAAACCAATGGAGAAGAAACGATGAGCAACGAGGCAATAACTGAATATCTGAACTCGATTCGTGCGAGCTACAAAAAAGCGTCCAGACGAGAGAAAACAAGGATTTTAGACGGTGCGGTGCTCGCCACCCAGCTTTCACGAACCCACCTAAACCGCCGTTTACTCATAGACCCAGGCCCGGAAAGGCCAGCAGGACGGGGCAGAAAGCCGTCCTATGGTCCGGAAATCATCCCTACGCTTAAAGCCATTTGGTTCCTCATGGAGCAGCCGTGCGCGAAGAAAATGAAGGTTCTGCTGCCCAGGATTTTACCCGCATTCGTAAAAAGAAATCCGGTGTCCGATTCGGTAGTTCAAAGTCTAATCACAATGAGCGCGGCTTCGATCGACCGAAGACTAAAAGAACTTCGAATCGTTCGGGGTCTCTCTACAACAAAAGCCCCCACCACAAGTTGGTATAAATCTGCGATCCCTGTGGTCCCGAAGGATTGGAATATTACTGACCCAGGCCATGCCCAGGCCGACACTGTTTCACACTGCGGCTCTGATGGTAGCGGCGCATTTGCGAGCACACTCACGCTTACTGATATCGACTCTCACTGGACTGAGATGCGAGCGACCTGGACAAAAAAACACGGTGGAATCGTTACCGCATTACTCGATATCGAAAAAACGCTGCCATTTACGCTTTATTCGATAAATTTCGATTCTGGATCCGAATTTATGAATTATGAAGTCGTGAACTCTTTACGGAGACACGGAGAGGGAACTCGCGAAAAACCGGTTCGAATTTACAGAAGTCGCCCATACCGAAAAAACGATAATTGTTATGTCGAACAAAAGAACCTGACTCACGTGAGACAGTTTATTGGCTACGACCGTATCGAGAACCAAAACGCGACTCGGTTATTAAATGAAATTTACCGTGATCTCTGGTGTCCTTTTTTAAATTTCTTTATGCCGACATTTAAACTCATTCGAAAAGAACGAATCGGATCCAGAATTAAGAAGACCTATGAAACCCCTCAGACGCCGTATGACCGAGTCCTGGCTTCGAGTGCAGTATCAGAAGAAGTAAAAACTGCACTAAAGCTTCGCTATGAATCTCTAGATCCTGTTGAAATGAAAATGGCGATCGAAGAAAAACTAAAGCTCCTGATGGGTATCATCCGAAGCGAAGAACAGAGTGAAGAACTCAAGCTTGCTGCTTGAAAATTCCTATCTATCCCTTAGTGCTGATTTCTTTTGAGGCAATACG
>JBGSHQ010000373.1:0-5899 GCA_041752095.1 Bdellovibrionia bacterium | reverse complement strand
GAGTGAGTCTTGATCTGTTTGGTTCGGTTTTAATTCTGCAGATGGGGCTTTAGTTAAAGTACTTTCAGGAATCGGAGTGGGAAGTCCATCGCGAATCGCCCATTCGTTTAATCGACGAGCAACATCGTAAACGCGCGTTTTTAAAACATCGCCTATCGGTGCGATCGCTCCGCACATATCACCCTCGAGAGTGCAGTAACCTGTTGCGATTTCGGATTTATTACCCGTGGTGAGCACGAGCGCTCCGTAGTGATTCGATAACGTCATCAGAATCATCCCACGCATTCGGGACTGGAGATTCTCCTGGGCGATATCATTTAAGCCCCCCCGCGCTTCACCGATTTCACGACTTGCAGTCGAAAATAAAAATTTAATCGGTCTGACTTCGAACGGCATCCCGAGAGCCTTCGCAGTTGCTTCGGCATCTGAGAGTGAATGAGAGCTTGAGTACTGGGATGGCATCGCAATCCCAAATACGTTTTGGGATCCGAGCGCTCGCGCCGCAAGTACGGCGACAACTGCAGAATCAATCCCGCCTGAGAGTCCGAGGAGAGCGAGTTTAAACCGGGTGCGCGTGAAATATTCCTGTATCCCGTGAACGAGTCCACGAGTGAGGACTTCAAGTTCGTCGGGAGCCTGGTCTTCACGAATAGAATCCGTGGAAGGATCGAAACTTTTTTCTGAGGTATCGAAAACCGAATAAGCGACATGAAATGCTGGAAAACGGCCTTTTATGACTCCTTTTTCATCGACGACAAAACTCGCCCCGTCGAATAAAACGTCATCCGTCGCGCCCACTTGGTTAATATAAACGAGTGATGCCCCTACCTTTTTCGCTACTTCGCCGTGAAGTTTTTCACGGTTCTCTCGTTTCCCATACTCATAGGGAGACGCAGAAATGGAAATGAGGAGACTCGGCTTAAGCGCAGCAAGATTATCGACAGGATTTTTTCCGTAGATATTTCTACCCATGACCTGATCCGCTCCCCAGAGGTCTTCGCAGATGGCAATCGCGATTCGTTCGCTCCCGTCATTCCAGACCCCGTATTCAGAGGCGGGTTCGAAATACCGGGCTTCATCGAAAACGTCGTAAGTGGGGAGAAGAGTCTTAGCTTGGGTGAAAACGATTTTTCCATCATCGATGATGGAAACGCAGTTCATCGCCGCGCGGCCCGTGGGTTTCGGGTTTCGTGCGACATGCCCGACCGCAAGCGCCGTTTTTTTTCCCTTCGTCATCGCGATCAGTTTCGCGAGCGCCGCTTCAGTACGCTCGAAAATTTCCGGGCGATCTAAAAGATCCAGAAGGACATATCCACTAACGGAAAGCTCAGGCGTTAAAAGCAAACGGGCCTGATCTGCGGTGTCCACAGAACAGGCCCGTTTATAAGCATTAGAAATCATGGCAACGTTCGCTTCGAAGTCACCGACGATAGGGGCTATCTGGGCTAGCGCGATTTTCACGGACGGCCCTCCCCTTTCTTCTAAAAATTAGAAGCGGTTAGCGACTTCTGATTTATCGAAGAAATAAGCGATTTCACGAGCAGCCGACTGAGCAGAGTCAGAGCCATGAGCTGCGTTAGCTTCGATCGAATCAGCAAAGTCTTTACGAATGGTACCTGGAGCTGCCTTAGCAGGATCAGTCGCGCCCATGATTTCGCGGTTTGCAAGAATCGCGTTTTCGCCTTCGAGAACCATAAGAAGGACTGGACCCGAGGTCATGAAGCCGACGAGCGAACCAAAAAACGGACGCTCTTTATGCTCGATGTAGAAGCCTTCTGCTTTTTCGCGAGAAAGTTTCGTGAATTTTGCAGCTGCGATACGGAGTCCCTTTTTTTCAAAACGGGTGATGATCTCACCGATTGCGTTTTTTGCGACTGCGTTTGGTTTGATGATGGAGAATGTTTTTTCGACTGCCATGGTACGGTTCCCTTTCTAAAAGAACGAATTAAAATTTAAGACTAAATCAGTTACGGGCCTGTAGGCCCTACTTACCGAGAGCTGCTTTCATCGTGATTCCCAGTTCTGCTGGGCTTCGCGTGATTTTTGCTCCCGCTGCGAGTAGCGCTTGGAACTTCTCTTCGGCAGTACCCTTACCACCTGAAATGATCGCTCCAGCATGTCCCATTCGCTTACCCGCCGGAGCAGTAGCTCCGCCGATGAAACCGATGATCGGTTTTTTAAACTCACGCTTAATGTATTCGGCTGCTTCTTCTTCAGCGTTTCCGCCGATCTCGCCGATCATAATCACGCCGTCAGTATCCTTATCTGCAGCAAAGGCCTGAAGGCAATCAATGAAATTCGTGCCGCTCAGTGGATCGCCGCCGATACCGACGCAGGTCGACTGACCGATGCCGAGTTTCGTCAGCTGGTGAACCGCTTCATACGTAAGAGTACCCGACTTCGACACGACTCCGATTCGACCCGGAAGGTGGATCGATCCAGGCATAATCCCGATCTTACAAGCTCCAGGAGTGATAATTCCTGGGCAGTTCGGTCCGATCAGGCGTGATTTCGTGGTGTTTAAGTATCGCTTCACTGCAAGCATGTCGCGAACTGGAATACCCTCAGTGATACATACGATGAGTTCCATGCCAGCATCCGCTGCTTCGCAAATCGCGTCAGCTGCACCTGGGGGTGGAACAAAAATCATCGTCGCGTTCGCTCCAGTTACTGCGCGAGCTTCCGCGACTGTATCCCACACCTTGAAACCTTCGTGGGTCTGTCCTCCTCGACCGGGAGTTACACCACCGACTACGTTCGTTCCGTAATCGCGTGCTCCCATCGCGTGAAAAGATCCCTGAGATCCGGTAATTCCCTGAACGAGAAGCTTCGTCTGTTTTCCAACCCAAATCGACATTAGAGCGCTCCCTTCGCAGCAGCGACCACTTTTTTAGCTGCGTCTCCGATATCATCGGCAGCAGTAATTTTAAGACCTGAGTTTCTGAGAATCTCTTTTCCTTTTTCCACGTTCGTTCCTTCGAGGCGAACGACGAGGGGAACCGAGAGGTTCAGTTCTTTAGCGGCTGCGATCACACCTTCAGCAATGATGTCGCACTTCATGATTCCGCCGAAAATATTCACCAGGATCGCTTTCACTGCCGGATCCTTCAGAATAATTTTAAACGCGTGAGTGACTTTTTCTTTCGAAGCGCCACCACCGACGTCCAGAAAGTTCGCAGGAGATCCGCCGTGAAGTTTAATAATATCCATCGTCGCCATCGCGAGTCCGGCACCGTTCACGAGGCATCCGATATTTCCTTCGAGCGCGATGTAAGCGAGGTCGTACTTAGAAGCTTCGACGTCTTGTGCATTCTCTTCTTTAATGTCGCGCATTTCGACCACGTCTTTATGGCGGAAAAGAGCATTATCATCGAAACCGAATTTCGCGTCGAGTGCGTGGAGTTCACCCTTCGTCGTTAAGATGAGAGGATTAATCTCAACCTGTGCGCAGTCCATTTCCATGTAGCAGTTATAGAGGTTGCCAATGAAAACGACTGCATCCTTCGTCTGTTCTGGAGTGAGTCCGAGTGCTTTCGCTACTTTTCTTCCGTGAAACGGGAGGTAGCCCGTCGTAGGATCAATCGCGATTTTAATGATTTTCTCAGGATGTTTATGGGCAACTTCCTCAATCTCCACTCCACCTTCAGTCGAAACCATCATAACGACGGATGCGATCGATCGATCAGTGACGATGCCTAGGTAAAACTCCTTCGCGATGTCTGATCCCTGTTCAATCCAAAGCTTATGAACAACCTTACCAGCAGCGCCAGTCTGCGGAGTCACGAGAGTTTTACCCATGATTTCCTTAGCAGCCGCACGCACTGACGGAATATCTTTACAAACTTTTACGCCGCCTGCTTTTCCGCGTCCGCCGGCATGAATCTGGGCTTTAACCACAAAAACATTCGTGCCTGTAGCTGCGTGGAGTTCCTTGGCTGCATTTTCAGCATGGGTCTCTACCGCTCCGCCTTCTTCGACAAGTCGGCCTTCGCCAACCCGAACGTTGTAGCGTTTTAGAATTTGTTTCGCTTGGTATTCATGAATATTCATTTAGATGAGTCCTAAGGATTTAACAGCGTCACGTTCACCGCGGAGTTCTTCGAGGGTCTTAGCGAATTTTTCAGTACCGAACTCGTTATGCTTCCAGCCTTCCTGAACTTTCACTTTTCCGCCTTCGATGCGGCAAGGGAAAGAGAACATCAGGCCTTCATCGACTCCGTACTGGCCGCGTGAGCAAAGTGCGAGGGAAACAACTTCGCCTGCTGGCGTGTCGTGCACGGTTTTATAAACGGATTCAATCGCTGCAGAAGCTGCGGATGCTGCAGAGGAAACACCACGTGCTTTTAGAACCGCGGCACCACGCTGCTGAACAGTCGTGATGAAATCACCCTTTAACCAAGCGTGATCCGAGATCACGTCGACGACAGGCTTTCCAGCGATCTTCGCATTATAGAAGTCAGGGTACATCGTCGGGCTATGGTTACCCCAGATCGCAAGTCCCTTTACTTGATCCACGCCGACTCCTGCTTTACGAGCGAGTTGGTTCCGTGCGCGGGTTTCATCGAGCATCGTCATCGCAAAAAAGTTTTCCTTAGGAACGCGAGGTGCGTGCGCCATCGCGATAAGTGCGTTTGTGTTACATGGATTTCCAACGACGAGAGTTTTAATATCTTCAGCGCCGTGATCGTTAATGGCTTTACCCTGAACGGAGAAAATTCCGCCGTTCACCTTAAGAAGATCCGCGCGTTCCATTCCTGGCTTACGTGGAACTGCGCCGACGAGAACAGACCAGTTTGAGCCTTTAAAAGCGGTATTTACGTCCGAGGTGCAGGTGATATTTTTTAGTAACGGAAATGCGCAGTCTTCGATTTCCATCGCGACTCCGCCTAGAGCAGCCAGTGCAGGCTCAAGCTCGAGAAGTGAAAGTTCGACGTCCGTGTTCGGACCGAACATCTGGCCCGAAGCGATTCGAAAAAGGATTGCGTAGCCGATTTGGCCTGCGGCGCCGGTGACTGTGACTTTTACTCTTTTATTAGCCATTTTATTTTCTCCTGGAATTACATGTGATCGATGATGTTTTTGCCGAATTCAGAGCACTTAATTTCTTTTGCGTCAGTCAGTCCGTCTTGCTTCATGAGTCGAGCGAAGTCATAAGTGACCTTTCTCGATCCGATAGCCCCGTCCATCCCTTTAATGATTAAATCAGCTGCTTCGTTCCAACCTAAGTGACGGAACATCATCTCACCGGAGAGAATGACCGAACCCGGGTTCACCTTATCGAGATTCGCGTACTTCGGAGCCGTTCCGTGAGTCGCTTCGAAAATCGCGTGACCCGTGAGGTAGTTAATGTTTCCGCCCGGAGCAATTCCGATCCCACCCACCTGTGCAGCGAGAGCATCAGAAAGATAGTCGCCGTTTAAGTTCAGCGTCGCAATGACATCGAAGTCTTCAGGACGAGTCAGTACCTGCTGAAGAGCGATATCGGCGATCGCATCTTTCACGATGAGTTTTCCCGCAGACTGTGCTGCTTTCATTTCAGCGTTTGCAGCTTCCTCGCCTTTTGCTTTTTTCGTAATTTCCCATTGATCCCAGGTATAAACCTTCGATCCGTATTCCTTTTCGGCAACTTCATAGGCCCACTTACGGAACCCGCCTTCGGTGTACTTCATGATGTTGCCCTTATGGACAATCGTGAGAGATTTTTTCTTTTGCGCGAACGCGAACTCAAGTGCTGCACGAACGAGTCGCGCAGTACCTTCTTGTGAAACGGGCTTTACACCGATGCCGGAGGTATCTGGAAAACGGATTTTTGCGAAATCCTTTGGGAAAGTCTCACGAATGAACGCTAAAACTTTCTTTACACTTTCAGAGCCCGCTTCGAATTCAATCCCCGCATAAA
>JBGSHQ010000372.1:0-10411 GCA_041752095.1 Bdellovibrionia bacterium | reverse complement strand
AACGCGAATGTGGCGTAATCATCTCTGAAGACTTCGACCCTTGTCATCCGCACGTGAAGTTAAAACGGACGGGGTAGAGGGGCTAGCGTTCGTTTTGAGATGGGCGAGTGTGGATGGTCGGTAGGGGGCTTGAAACCATCTAGGCCCCAACTTGCGGTCATAAAGGGTCAGTTTAGGCCAGCTTCGCTCACCCTGTAATCATCGATAATCGGCTCCCGATTATTTGTCGGGTGGAATTTTTACTTTTTTGGCTTTCCGTGTTTGATACGGAATAAATCCGAGTGCCTCTAAAGTGTTTTGTCGAAGGTAGGCACAGGATTTCTTAAAATCTTTTCCCCACTCGAGGATGCGTGTAAAAGGGCGTGCATCCCAGAATTGAATCCCGAGTGCTTTTCCACGTTCAACTCCTAAAGTCATCCGAGCAATGAGTCCCGAAATCACTCGAATGAATTTCAAATATGCGACCCGAGAAGCCGGAAGAATGATCATGTGGAGGTGGTTTCCACTATTCGCATAACGGTAGATTTTCACGTTTTGGTGTTTAGCCGCACGATGGATGACTTTATGAATACGGCGCGAGCGTTTCGAATTTAGAAATGAACGATCGCCTTTTGCAAGCGAAGACCTAAGCACTAGATGCATTGGGCGCTTCGTGGAAATGGGGCGTTGCTCACGTGGATTTCCTTTAATGAGCGAGCCGCCAAAGTCTTTAATTTTGAGATAATCGAAGGAGGGAAAAAGAAGCTGGCGTGACATTTTAAATTATTAATTCAATTTTTCAGCGATGTCAACTAAAACCAAAGAGGTAGATCCTCTAGTCAAGGACCTACCTCAAACTCAAGGACCTACCTCAGGCACGGGATCGCCTTGGTTCGGTCCAGGGAGAGATGCAGGCGGAGGTGGAAGCGCGGTGCTCCCTGGAACGGTATCGATTTCCCATGATTTACGTTCCAATGATTTACGTGGAGCAGAGGGCTCAGGAGTCTTCACATCATCGGGAGTAACTTCTTTACCTATTGGTTTCACAGGTTCAGAAACCTTTTCAGGCGCAGCAGGTTTCTTCAGAGACTCATTAAACTTACGCTCTTCTTCAAGTGGGTCAGCGAGTGACTTGTCAGAAGTGGCTGGTTGATCAGAGACGGTTGGCGATTCCTGCGGGGTAATAGATTTTTTATCAGTGCTTGCTGAATCAGCAGCCTCAGTCTGAGTTGAAGCGTCCTTTGCGACGTCCTGAGCAGACTTATCCAACTCAGCAGGCGCCGACTTTTTCGCCGTCGATCCTTCATAGTCATCATAAGCAGGCTCAGGTTTACGTTCTGCTCTCGATTTCCCCGCACTTCCAAGCGAAAACTGAATTCCGACGCTTGCATAAACTCCCGAACCATCGAACTTCACATCTTCTGTTCCTGCAGTAGTAACCGCGCTGATGCGAGTCCCAGAAGGAAAGTCCGAGTAAGTGCTCCCGTCATTTCCGGTCGAGGTAAAAAAGGAAGAACGCGTTCGAGAGTATCCGCCTTCAACAACGAGCATCCCAAACCCAATCGGAATTTCGAAACCCGTGCTTGCCGAAAATTCAGCAGCCCAAGCGCGGTAAGAAACTGAACCGCTCCCTGAGCTCTGAAAAGTTTGGGAGCCTGAGAATATTCCCACTCCGATTTTTCCACCGAGATACCAGTATTTTGAAAGAAAATAACGAGCATGAGGACCGAGCCGTAATCCCCAAAGCGAAGTGGACTTTAATTCTTCCGCTGCATTTAACCCTTTCGCGTTTGTTTCTAATTTTGTAGGAAGCGAAATTGTTAAGTAAGTTCCCCATTTACCCCAAGATTCTTTTTCAGAAAAAGCGGTCGCCGAAATTTCGTTCATCGCAGACGTACTGACTTCGGATGGGATTCTATCCCACTGAAGTGTCGAAGGGTCCATTCCGGAAAATGCATTCCAGAGTCGGGGTGAAATTTTTCGGACACCGTAATTGAGTTCCAAGTCCCAGGCCTTGGCGGTGATCGGTTTAGAGAAAAAGATCAGAAATAATAGGGAAATGACCACTTTTCCGCGAAGTAACCTCCGACGAAACTTCAGAATGAAATATCCCAGGAATGTGAAAAGTAAAAATCCCCAGGTTCCTCCTAAAATCGAAAGTAAAGAAGTTCGGTGCTCACCAGAGATAGGGTATCCATCCGTACCTAGCTCTGATTTTTTACCATTCACCGAAGTCGCTGCCACCGCCGACCCCACACAGCCATCGCCTTTTTCTAAACTTGGACGCGCATTCCGCCCTTGAAAGTCGGTCCCGCAATTCGTGTCGGCAGCTGTGGGTCCTCCCGTTTGTGCGCCAGTAATCGCACCCTGACCATTCGTACCGTGATAGGAAGTGCAGCGAGCTCCGGTTCGCATCGGAGCGCCACGTTCGTAAATGCATTCCACTCCATCACGATCGTCCTGATTAATATCCCTGCGCGTAGTGTCGCTAGGATCTGGAAGGGTTGCCGTCTGAACCATCGTCGCGCCTGTGAGGTAAGTGTTCACCGAAGTATAGGTCGGTGGTTCGACCGGATGATCAAGCCCTAGGCAGTGGCCGATTTCATGCGCGATAATCGAGCGAATGTCGGCTTCGCCCACCGCAGGAGAAAATTTTAGGGTGGTTGCTGAATTGCCGTTCATGACGATATCGCAGTCGACCAGTTCTGTCCCACTGAGGACAGTGCTTGCAGCAGCAAGAGTGGTAGTATCTGTTCCGTAAGAGTTTCCTTCACCTGTAGTCCGTCGATCCCAGACAATCGTATTCACTCCGTCACTCGTGCTGGCCGTTCCATTCGTCGTCCCTACGACTTGGATCTGAATGTCAGCACGACAAGCCTGGGTCCAAGCAGTAACGGCTTCTTGAACTGACTGCAGAAGTTCTGCCCCCGTTATAGGAAGGGCATTCGAACCGCCATAGGCGGAAAGGTCAGTATTCACATAAAAACGAAGGGCTCGACCCGACCATGCTGGTGCCATAGAAACGGGGCGTTCGCCTTTTTGGTAAGCTGACCCCGTTAAGTATACGAATGCATTTGAGGAAGTTGTGATTGAAAAAAATCCCAGCAGGATGAGCTTGAAAAAAATCTTCATCGGATGAAGGGCCTTACCCCGTTATTTCCTGATAAAAACCATCCCGTGACTGATTTTGGCGCGACCTTTTTAGCAGAGAGGGATTCACGAATGGATAAATTTTCAAGCGTTAGAATAACTTCCGAACCCGGTTTAGGTTCAGTAATGGAAAGCGGATAGACAAGGCCTTTCGAAAGGGTCGAGTAGCTTCCTGCCCAAATCCAAACCGAAAATAAGTTTTCTAAACCCCGGCAGGGTTTAAGTCCACTTTCGGAAATTTTCTCAAAAATCCAAACGACTTTTCCATCTCGGGGGAGTGCTTCTTTAAACTGTGCAGTCACTTCACACGCCTTGGGGTTCGGAGGCGGAGATCGGCCGAGCGAAGTTGCGTTTGCTCCCAGAATTCCTAAAAAAGTGAGTGAGGCTAAAAGGGTTGAACGCAGTGTCAGCATCTCCTTCTAGTTTTCCAAGAAAACACTGCCGATCCAAGGTAAAACGAAGTCAATTCGTTGACGATCGTGCTTGCAGACTCGATTTTAAGGAAATAGAAGGGATCTGTGAGTATTTCAGCCCAAACTTCCAAGATATTAGACGATATTGCGTCGAATGGTTTTTCGATCATCCCCGACTTTTTTTCCCATGACATCTGTTCACGAGTGCAAAAGGAAATGTACGAACTGAACCACGAAGGAAGGTTTACCGTCGCCCAAATCGGTAAGTCAGAACAGCATCGGCTTGATCCAGAAATCCGAGGGGATGGAACCTATTGGTTTAATCCTGAGAATTTAACGGAAACCCAGACCGCTCTCTGGTCACGGCTTGAGGAATTGAAAAAGGCATTTAACTCAACCCTTTTTCTCGGACTTTGGGATTATGAAGGGCACTACGCGATTTACCCAAAAGGTCGCTTTTACCGTAAGCATCTGGATCGTTTTCAAAATGATTCAAGAAGAACTCTTTCTACGGTTTTCTTTTTTAATACTCATTGGAAAAAAGAAGACGGTGGCATTCTTCGACTGGAGTTGGGCGATCGTTCACTCGAAGTTCTTCCTGAAGCAGGAACGGCGATATTTTTCTTAAGCGATCGATTTCCTCATGAAGTGACAGAAACAAATCGTGAACGGTTTAGCTTTGCAGGATGGTTTAAAACTCGGGCTTAAAACCGGGATTAGAGGATGTAGAGAAGATCTTCGATTTCGTAAGTTGCTTTCGCGAGTTCAATCACATCATCAGCGCTTCCTGCTAAAAAACTATAGGTCAGTGCAACGTGTGCATCGTTACTGCTTCGTTTTTCACCCGTTCGTTTTAATCCTACAAACTTTCCCTCAAACGAAATAACTCCAGCATTAAACGAGGGTGTGTTTTTTCCTATGAACTTATGGGTGTAGTTCGCAGGAAATAGGTAGGTGTCGGCAAGAAGCTGTTTAAATTTATCGAAGGATGAACTCATTACTTTCTCTTGTTTAACGCGATTTTTACTAGGTGAGAAGTGCATAAGTGAACGGATTCTGCTTGCATGGACCGAGCTTCAGTCTGTAAAAATAAGAGGAGGGTTTTTTTATGAGTGATTTTCGTCTGAATGGACTTTTTACACTCGTCATCCTTTTAGGATTGCCGGCTTCTTCCTGGGGTGTGGGATCGGATCGAGCTGATGTCGTTTTTACAGGTCAGGCGGCTGAGACCGTCCATCTCGTTTCGGTTAGGCATTCTGTAAAAACAACAGCGGATGCCCGGCTTGATTTTTCTGCAGTGCCCGAGGACATCATTCCAAATGAAATTTTCAAGGTCGTACTGGATGGTGAACGCTTATCGATTTCAATGGTGTCATCTGGAAGTCTCCTGGTTACCCAAACGACTCCCGAAGTCGTTCGGGAGCGAACCGAAGAGGGTGTAAAAGTAATCGCTCGATATGGATTTTCTTTTCACGCACTTTCTCCGTTAAATCGTGTTCTCGGGACTGGTTTTACGGATGTGCAAATTAAAAATCGAACCCTTTCGTTTGTGGCTGATCCTGATCTTTTTGATCTTGGGATGGCGATTCGACTTCAAGTGGGGAAGCGTCGAATATTTATTCAGGACCGAGTCGTCTATGATCAACCTCTCTTGAAGGTTTCATTCTCTCAAGACCCAGCTCCAAATGGAAAAATCCTTTATTCGGCGCCTTTAGACGCCTTAGGGGTTCCTGATTTTACTCGTGGCAGCTTTAATTTCAATCTCACGGGTACGGCCTTATTTTTAGGCGAGGCTGTAGTTAACCGGGAAATTCTCCTGCTGGGTGGAGAAATGAGTACTACAACTCGCGTTAAGGCTCAAAGCACGCGCTAATTATTAAAGCGTCATTCTTCCATCGTTTCTAAAATATCTAAATTAGACCAGTATATTTGGATATGAATAAGATCCTTGGTTTAGTTTTAGTTCTCATCGGAGCGGGTGCTGGCGTTTGGTATTTGAATCACCAAAAACATAATGAAAATCCGACTCTACAGCCTCCGGCTGTCAGTGAAACGAAGCCGGAGGTGAGCACTGAAGCCAAGTCTGATCCTAAGTCTGTACCCAAGTCTGAAATGAAAGCCAGTTCCACATCAGGTGACTTGGCACCAGGAAAATTAAATGAAAAACCGAATGTATCGATTAGTGCATCTACAGCTAACACTGCCGATAACAGTGAAGGTGTTGAAAAAGACCATACTCATTTAAACGGAAATGGTGAAACCACGAAGTTCCCTGAAACCATAAGTACTCCGACGGCTTCTCTCCCGAAGAAAGAAACCAAAAAGGCAGATGTAAAAGATGGTGTGGATGGAAATATCGCACAGCCCGGCGATGATGGGGAGATGCCGCCGAATATGGCAGCTCCGAAGGTTGAAACCTTAGCAGGAGTGAAGACTCCAATTGTATGGTTGGTGGCATCGGATTTAAAATCCTACCCCTCGGGATTAGAAATCGGGACTGTAGAAGGAAAGAAAGCGACTCCTTGGAAAAATCGTTCAGGTAATAAATTAGGTGATGGAGTTCGAATTCGAGGTGCGGGAGGAGGAACTTTTAACCGCACCTTAAATGCACTTGCACTCTGTGCTCCGAATGCAAAGGACTGCGTAAATATCCAACCAACCCAACTAAAAATGGGGCTCGATGTTAATCATAAAGATCATTGGTTAGCGGGTCCTGATAAAGCGATGAAGTCAGCGCACGGAGGAAGTAGTTTTACTGTACTTTTTGTGGCGACGCGAGCGAGTGCAAATGCGAATCCACTCTTAGAACACCAAAATGGTGAGTCTGCGGGCAGCAAGGGAGTTTTTCTCGGATGGGTGGGGCCTGATCTAGTCGGCTCGATACATGGACTCCAGGGTGTAGTTGGGGTGAATGCCGTCTCAACTCCGAACCCGTATGTCACGGGTTCTGGCCCTCAAATCACCACACTTCGATTTGATCGAAAAAAGGCTGAATTAAAGCTCTTTTTAGTGAATGAAAAAAAATCAGAAGGGGTAGTGCTTCC
Source organism: Bdellovibrionia bacterium (assembly GCA_041752095.1). Classification (GTDB taxonomy): domain Bacteria; phylum Bdellovibrionota; class UBA1018; order UBA1018; family UBA1018; genus JACMQW01. The sequence goes on along the minus strand of JBGSHQ010000372.1, from coordinate 3,825 downwards.
ACTCAGAAAAGACGACGCTCCCGATAATGATCAGTATGCGGGAATCGCGATGGGATCTAAGAATCCCGGCGCAGGAGCGATCACTTATGTTTACGAGTCAGCGGCTTATTCTCGCGCGTTAGATGATAAAGAGCTTTGCGCCATTCATAAAGAGTGGAATGAAAAGTATGGACTAAAAATTCCGGCTGGAAAACTAAAGCCCTGTTCGAATTAATTTTTTTAAATTACTCCACCATTCGTTTTTATGAGGTAGTATAGTTGAGCAGTCTTTAATTAACCTTTTTGAAGAAAGAAATAAAATGTCGAACAAAACTACTTTATTAGCCTCTGCTGTTATCGCTGGCCTGTTTTCCGGAATTGCACTCGCTGAAGAGGCGACCACAGCTGCTCCAGCAGAAACGACAAAAATGGAAAAGAAAAATGAATGCAAAGGTCACGGCAAGGATAAGTGCAAAGGAATGAAGAAGGACCACAAGAAAAAAGGCGATAAGAATGCCTGCAGCGGCCCTAACGGATGCCATGGAAACGAAAAAGCCCCAGAAGTAAAAAAAGAAGAAGCTCACAAGTAATCATTTATTAAAAAAAAAAGGGGAAGAAGGGTGTGTACCACCTTTCTTCCCCTTTTTTTTTAATGTAATGATGTGAGGTGACTCTAATTAACCCCGTCGGAGTAGGACTGAGAACTACCCATCATTCTCACTTTCTCAGTCAGTCGCCCCCTAAAACGGTTTCGTGGGTTGAGGTCATTACCGAAAATTTTATTCCCTGGAAGTCGGGCCTGAAAGGGCGAGGACTTTCTACTCTAAAAAAAATACGGAAAAATTATTCAGTAAGTCTACACGGCGTCTCAATGAATTTAGGATCAGCGGATCCTCTTGATTTAAATTATTTGAAAGAACTGAAGTCCCTCATTCAGCAGATCGAGCCTGAACGAGTTTCGGATCATCTTTGTTGGACCGGACTTCGGGGTCGAAATTCGCATGATTTACTCCCACTCCCGTATGTCGAAGAAGTGGTGAATCACGTGAGTGAAAAAATTCTACGTGTTCAGGATTATCTCGGAAGACAACTGACGATTGAAAATGTCTCTGCCTATGTGAAATGGGAAGCATCGAAAATGAGTGAGGGAGAGTTTCTAAGTGCAATCATAAAACGCACGGGGTGTGGCTTTCTTCTCGATTTAAATAACATCTATGTCACGTCTAAAAATCTAGGTGAATCGGCATCGAAATTTATTTCCGAAATCCCCGTTCATTCAGTGACCCAAATTCACCTCGCTGGTCCCTCGGAAGGGGAGGATGGATTTCTGATCGATACCCATGATTCTGAGGTCCGTGAAGAAGTTTGGGCGCTGCTAGAGGAATGGTCCCAGATTGAAAAAAAGGCCGGGAAAAATGTGACTCCTGTCATGATCGAAAGAGACGGTGATATTCCAGAATGGGAAGTATTAGAGCGTGAACTCCTACGAATTCTTGAGGTCATTAAGGGGGGGTATGAGTATGTTTAACCTCCGCGAGGAACAGGAAAAGTTTTTAAACGCGATTTGGGAGTTTAGACCAGATGAATTACCGGGTGACGCTCCAAAGGGAGTGAGTGGTCGATTTTCGGCTTATACATACTCGGTATTTGAGCGGATTCGTGCGTCGATCGAAGAAGACTATCCTAGGCTCTTTGAGTGGATCGAAGAAAGAAATGAGAGTCCAGAAAACTGGGTACGCGATCTGCTCCGCACGAAACCACCGAACTCATGGACCCTTGCAGAGGCTGCTGTAGGAATGAAGTTCTATCTCGAATCGAAAGGTGAATTCGAGGCGCTTCGCCTGGCCTTACTGGATGAGGCTGAGAACGAATCCGCATGGTGTGAGGAGTGGAATGAGACCCGGGGGGCTCCCACCGAAAAAATGAATTCATTTCTTTCAGGTTCTGCATGCATCGTTCGGACTCGAACTCTTCGTAAAGTGGGAGAAGTTTCGTATTTCCGAGGCTCTGAAGGAGTTCAGGAATTTTTAATCCCGAATGCTTTTCGCGATCTTTTTCAAGTTCCGACGCGGGTGGATGAACTTGAGGCCGTGTTTGCAAAAGTGAACGAGGCCCCAGAAGTCGTTCAGAAGTGGATCCAGGAAAGTATCACAAACGGCTATCTTGTACTGACTCCAGTAGACCGAAATGACTAGCATCCAATTCGAAAAGTGCTTAAAATTCGTCCATGGAATATAAAAACGAAACAGTCGTCTTAGACCGAGGCCCTAAATCCATTGCAGCAGAAAATGCGCGGTTCATGTCCCGCGTGTATGGCTGGATGACGGTCGGGATTGCCGTAACAGGATATATTTCCTGGAATATCGGACAGAATGAAGGATTGGCGATGCAGATCGCTCAGAATCGGCCCCTTTTCTGGGGTCTTTTTATCGCCCAGCTTGGTGCGGTTCTCGTACTTTCGCTTCTGATTAAAAAAATGAACTCGTTTATGGCGGGAGCAGTTTATCTCGCTTATGCCGCGCTAACGGGAGTAACCTTTTCAGTCATTTTTCTCGTTTATACTCAGAGTAGTATCGCCCAGGTTTTTGCACTCACTTCTTTTTCGTTCGCTGGTCTCAGTGCTTTCGGCCTAGTCACGAAAAAAGATCTCGGACCCGTCGGATCTTTCTGCACCATGGGACTTTTCGGGATGGTTGGGTATTCACTCCTCAGTTTCATTTTTCCGTCGATGATGGAAGGTGGAGTGGCGCCGAAGGTTTATAGCGTCGTCGGGCTCATCGTCTTCGCAGGATTAACGGCGTATGACACCCAGAAAATTAAATCGATGAACATCATCGGTAATGAAGGAACGGATGAAGACCGTAAAGAGGCGATCTTCGGGGCTCTCACTCTTTATCTCGACTTTATTAACCTGTTTCTCAGCATGCTTCGGTTAATGGGAAATCGCCGGGATTAAGCGCTTTCTTTTGCTTTTTCGACGAGGGGTGCGCCGGTAGCCGATACGAGGCTTGGGTTGTTGTCTGCAGGAGATGTTACGCGTGCGAGAGCAGCTACGGTCGATACTGCGTCGTTAATGTGCAGTGAACGATTCGAACCAAAGAGATTTGTCACGGAACGATTCTGACCCCAGTCTCCGCTACCATCGTTTCTGGATATGTTTCCGATCACGGAAGGACCGGAAATAGCGCCTGAGAATACAGAAAAATTACAAGCGTCACTGTCGTGGTTAGAGCCCGATATTCCAAGAGGGTGCCTTCCGAAATCGCTAGTGACAAAAATCACAGTTTCATTAAATAAATTTTTAGCCTTAAGCACTGAGATCAGTTCATGAAGACACGATGAAAGACATTGGAACATAAACGAGTTTATAATTTGGCTCGTATAGTTTCCCATATCGTGTTCGTCAAACGGTGAGGTCCCGTCGACCGCACGAGCAGCTTTAGAGCCGTAAGTAGCTGCACCCATAAAGTTTAATCCCTTTACTCCTTCCGAGCCTAAGGTGATCGATTGTGAAAGTCCTTGGAGGGCTAAAATTTCTGCGACCGCAAAGTTAGAAGCCATCACGACGGGTTCAGTTGTAGAGGTGATGATCGTGCTGACATCATTATTCTGGATATAAGCAGAGTCCCCACCCGGCATTATCCGTGTCTGCTCTATTCCATCTGCTCCTGCAGTAGGTAGAGGAATGGCTTTATCGGTAATACCGACCATTTTTAAACCTGCACAAGCTGAAATGAGTTTCGCGTATTTGTCGTATACTGCCGGATAAGCTGCAATCGCAGCTGCAGCTCCATTTTTTAATAGAGTTTCTGCAGAACCTCGCATCGAGAAAAGAGATTCTGATCC
>JBGSHQ010000371.1:0-10470 GCA_041752095.1 Bdellovibrionia bacterium | reverse complement strand
GCGCTTGACCATACTCCATAATTGTCGTGCATTTATGGAGTATGGTCAAGTGAGGCAAACTGAGGACTAGTCAAAAGGCCTGGCATTTTGACTAGTCCTCTAGTCAAAATACGAATATGGACTTAAGTGTTTAGAATCTTTGATAAAAAGAGGTAGGGTTTGGCTGGATTCAGACCTCCAGGGGGTGAAAAACTAAAGAAACCGCTTATAATCAATCCGGAGTGCTTTACCAATTCGTAGTGCGAGATTTCTTCCTATCGGCCGCTCGCCTTTTTCGATCTTAGAGACATCAGTTTGATGAAGTCCAATTTTTTTCCCCATTTCCTTCTGAGTTAATCCGTGACGGAGTCGAATTCCGTGAAATACAGTGGCTGCTCGAAGTGTGGGGTCTTTTAAATTCGGATAAAGATCTAGGGCATCAATCGCTGCTTCATTTTCAACACGAGTATCGTCGAATTGGTTTAGGAGAGTAGCTACGGCAGCTGCTGTTTCAGGTGGAACCAGATAAAGCCGACTTTCCTTGCGATCTTAAGCGCGAGCTCAGTGCTAACGAGGTGACGTCCCTTTCGTTTCACGCAGTCTTTTTCTTAACTTTAGCCCGATAATCGAGAATAAGTTTTTCAGGAATGTCGCGGTTTCCAGTGAGGGACTCTAGGGATGCCGGAATTTTTAGGCCTAACATTCCCGAAAGAAGAGCCTTAATGGCTACCTCGTTAATAAGGTCGAGAGGACGATCATAAGCTTTTTCCCATTTTAAAACTGCGACGTGACTGAGGTGGAGTTTTTCAGCAAGTTCACGCTGTGAAAGTGCAAAGATCGATCTAAAATAGCGAAGCTCTTTGCCCCGAATGCGGTAGCGTTCCAGGATTAGCTCCCGGGCGACTCGTTTTTCTATTTCGCCTAAAACTTTAGAATCGATTCCGTAACCCAAGCCTTCGTGCTGACTCATGGGAACGTGGCGAACTTCGACATAACCCAGTTCGCCAACGCCACTCATCGTTTTTTCAGTTTCTTTTCCCATTGAGTCAGTTTCCTCCTGCCATTCACAGTGAAAACACGTTTTAGCGCAGTGAATGACGTTCTCTATGCTGATGCTTCGTTCTTCAGCGCGCTGAATGGCGTGTTCAAGCAAAATGAAATCGTCAGACATGATGCTGGCTAAAATTCTCTGAGCTTCGATTTCACGATTCAGAGACAGTAAAGATGGTAACTTAGTTACCATATGATTACAACCCTCATTTTCATTTGGAAAAGCAACGAGGGTGCCAGATATCGATGGAGTAAACTCAGGACGTATGAGGGTGGGAAAAGCCCTTTAATAGGGGTTTAAGTGAGGTACTGGTGATCAGGTCTCGGAGTAGCGACCGTGTATGAAAAGTGTTCTATGAGTCCGAAGTAGAGACCCTATAAATAAAAAAAGGCCCCGGGATCGCTCCCGAGGCCTTTGGTTTCAAGCGGCTGTTAGGCCGAAGAAATTACCAAGCGTACTTAACACCGATGTTGTGGAAAGTGCCGCTGTCAAATCCAACGTTTCCGTTGTCTGCACTTGTGTTGGTTGCACCAGTACCAGCTCCAGAAGTAGAACCGTTTCCGAAAGCGTATTCTGCATCCACTTTACCTACGTGGAATACACCACCGATACGAGCAGTGGTGTTTTTGCGGAATGTGTTCGAGCTAAGAAGCGTGTGAACCGCTCCAGCACGAAGAGTGAGCCAGCTTAATGCATCGACTTCTACTCCGAGGTTAACAGGGACCACAAAGGTCGACTGGAAGGAGTTAGTGTTGGTTGCGTCAGCGATTTTGTTATCTTGTCCATAAATCGCGTACATGATTTTTGCACCTTCTGCGAGGCGAGCTTCACGGCCCACACCGACAGTGATGGTGGTTGTTTTCAATTCAGTTGCGGCAATTGCACCTACTGCTTCAGTGGTGTTCTTGTTTGAATTGAAGGATGCATAAGGAGTCCACTCACCGTAGTGGTAACGGAAACCAGCGCCCATACCTGTGTATTTATTTGTTTTCGTTCCAGCAGCATCCTTATCGTCACCGCTGATTACGAAATCAACGTATGGATCGAAGCCAGAGAACTGAGCACCGAGGCTTGCTGCCATATACGATCTCGAGTTAGTTGCAGCAGCAGGAACAGCTTCGTCTTGCTTGCCGTAAGTAAAACCGAGACCCCACTTTACTCCCATGTCACCACCGATAAGGAGATCAAGAGTTTGGGAGCCAGCTGCCTGTGTTACGTTTGGAGTTGCTCCAGCGCGGTTCATCCAGAGGGCCATGTTCAGATTCATCATCGAAGTGACGAAACCGAATTCAGCGTTACTTGCTGTAGAATTTTGGCCTTTTTCAAATGCTGCCCAGTTTTTGAAATCGTTTACGTAGGATGGGTTGTAGAACATGTTGTACGCATCTTCGTAGTGGAATGCGCCTTTTGTGAACAGATTGCTTGCGCCTGCTCCGCCAGTTCCAAGAACTTGTTGGCGAGCATTAAGAGCGAAAGCAGAAGTCGAAGCGATCATTCCGGCAAGAACGAGTGCGGAAATAATACGTTTATTCATTGAAAGTATCTCCCTATACAGAGGTTGTTAAAATCGCATCCTCAAGTGCCCTTCTGAGTACATCAAAAGCAGTCCAATCAAACGGCCACTAATCTCTCGCGAGCTTAGGCGACCTTTCGCTTTTACAGCCTGATAGGACCCCGCTCGACTACATCCACCAAATACGTGAGAGGAGTTAATTCACAGTCGTTTTAAAAACGACTGCGTAAACTTCTTCGCGGCGCCGGAGGACAGAGGAAGGCCGTTCAAACTGTACTGCTTTTGTCAAAAGAGCGAATGCTTACTAATAGCCTCAGGTGAGTAGGTTCTAGTGTCAACTAGGAAACATAACTCTAGGGGTAGTATGCTCGGCAAAAACTTCCGGGTGTTAGAGTTTTCCGATCGATCGAAGGGCGACGTAAGCACCTCCGAGAAGTCCGGCTTGGTTTTCGAGTTTCGAAACGACAAGCTTCGGTTGGATGTTCATTACGGTATTTCTACGCTCGAGCATTTTTGCGAGCTTTTTCTCGGCATTTTTCAAGAAAAGATCGTGGGCGGCTGCGAAGCTCCCGGTAAAAACAACAACTTCTGGATAAAAAAGCACAATGAAATTATGGAGCGCGATCGCGAGCATGTCGGAGTACTCGTTAAACAGTTCTAATGCCGCAGCGTCTCCTTCACGAGCGCGTGCTGCGATTTGCGGCGCATCAATTATCTCATTTTCTAATCTCTTCCGCCCTCGGTACGCAAATGAACGCCCTGAAAGGTAAGCTTCAGCACATCCGAGCTGTCCACATCCGCAGGGAGCGGTCTTATCTCCCGCCTGAATAATGAGATGCCCCCCTTCGGTATGCTGGTGTCTACCGCCACGAACGAGTTCCCCATTCGCAACAAACGCAGTTCCCAGTCCCGTACCCAGAGTCATGATCATCGCGTTCTTCTGATTCGATTTTAATCCCTTCCAAACCTCGGCAAGAATCGCGGCAGCAGCATCATTCTCTAGAATAACCTTCTTTTTAAGCCCTTTTGCGAGAATCGCTGCGAGAGGAACTTTCCCCCAGTTTCCACCCGGTCCAGAAAAATTCGTCGGATCGAGTAGTTCGCCTTTCTCGGGATCGAGCGGGCCAGCGCTTGCAATCCCCACGGCTGCGATCTTTGGATATTTCACGATCATCTCTTTACCGAGACGAATCAGCTGCTCGAGTGTCGCCTTTTTTCCCTGCTTAATAAACGCAGCCTCGCGGTGGAACGCCAAAATTTTACCACTCGAATCGACTACGCCGACCGCGACTTTCGTACCTCCTAGGTCGTAAGCAAGGACGATAGGCTTATTTGATTTTTTTACTTTTGGAGTTTTTTTCATCGGAAGTGGTTCTCACCTAGAATCCAAAAAAAATCAAAAGCCTAAATGAAAGGGTCGTGTACCATAAGAGTATGATGAAAAAGACAGCCCATGGAAGGGTTGGCGCCTACTCCCAGCCCCCCGAAAGACCTAAAAGCCTGAGCGTAGAAATCGGGAGTATCCTTGTTTTCGCTTTCTCTATCTTCGCCTTAACGGCTCTCGCCACCTACCATCCTTCCGATCCCTCTTTTTTTACCGCCTCGACCGCAAAAGTCGCTAACGCCTGTGGGCGTGTCGGAGCTTATCTTGCTTCAGGTTTTTTTGAGTGTTTCGGGATTGCAGCATTTCTCGTCCCAGCAGCTCTCTTTTTCATCGCCGCCAGTATTTTTCGGCGTGAGGGTGGACTCCGCGTTCTCGGCACACTCTCCGGAATGATCGTAGCGGTTCTTTCTCTTACCGTCGTTCTCACCCTTCAGTGGAAGTTCGTTCCTTACGCTGGAACGGAGATGCTGACAGGTGGCGCGTTCGGTGTTTGGTTCGCGGAAATTTTACTGCGCCAATTTAATTCGACGGGTTCTACTCTCGTCGCTCTCATGGTTTTTGCGCTCTCGATGGCGCTTTCGACTCCGGTGTCGGTCGCTGCGATGGGTGGACGATTTTTTGCGCTTACCCGTTTATTTTTAGAGCGAGTCGTCCTTCGCGTTGGACGCGTGATCGTGACCTATCTCGCGTTTCTCTTAGGATTGCTTGCGATGAAAACCGCACAAGCCTCAGCGCGCGCGCTCGAGCAAATGATCGAGACTTTACTCACACGCGTGAAAGAAGCGCGTGAGGCTTACGAACGGAAGCGCGAGGAAGTAAAGGCAGCTCGATTAGCTGCGAAGAATAAACCTGAGATCGGTGTGATCGGCGAGGAAGTTACCGATGAAGACGCTGAAGAAACCACTGCGCTTGCTGCTGCAGGAACAGCTGGACTTCCTGCGGTCGAAGTCGTGCCTGACGTATTCGCTGCGACTTCGGCTCCTGAAGCTAAAAACGTTCTAGCGGATAAACCGCGCGAATCGGTGAATACTCTTATAGCGAATGCATCGGGTGAGCTCGAAACGAGTTCACGCCCCGCGATCTTGCCCCATGAGATGCAGAAACAGGCAGGATTCGAAGGACTGAGTCCGGGGGTAATCGCCGAAATCGAAGCCGCAGAAGCAGCACGGAAGCCCAAGAAAAAAGCGTCTTCAAGAAAAGGCTCGAACTGGAAACTCCCTCAGATCGACTATCTCGTTAAGCCTCCGAAGATCGAAACCCAAATCGATAAGGACCGCTTATTTAGAAACTCTGAAATTTTAGCCCAGAAGTTTCTCGATTTCGAAATCGAGGGAGAAGTGACCGCCGTTCGTCCGGGCCCGGTGATTACACTTTATGAATTTAAACCAGCACCTGGCGTGAAGGTTTCTCGGATCGCATCTCTTGCTGATGATATTTCAATGGCCCTATCTGCCCAGTCGGTTCGAATCATCGCGCCACTACCGGGAAAGAACGTGGTCGGTATCGAGATTCCGTCTGATGTTCGCGAGAACGTGTTCATGCGCGAATTTTTCGCGCACTCCGACTTCCAGTCCTCATCGAAACACTCGATCCCAGTCGCCATGGGTAAAGACATCGCCGGAAATATCTATCTGTCTGATCTTGCGAAGATGCCCCACCTTCTTTGCGCCGGTCAGACGGGTTCGGGTAAGTCGGTTTTCATGAACGGGCTCATCTGTTCACTTCTTTATCGTTTCACTGCCGATGAACTACGCATGATTCTGATCGATCCGAAGATGATCGAATTTTCGAGCTACCAGGATATTCCGCATCTTCTCCTTCCCGTTGTTGATGACTGCTCGCACGCGGCTTCGGCCTTGAAATGGGCCGTTCGTGAGATGGAACGGCGTTACCGGATTTTAGCGATGACGAACGCTCGAAATCTCGCGTCCTATAATCAGAAGGTCGATGAGATTGGCGTCGATGTCCTTCAGGAAAACCTCGAGCGCGCGGAGAGCGAGATCGAAGGTATCGAGCGGATGAGTGGTGGGGACTGGGTCGAAGCGTTCGAAAAAGATGAAGACGGCGAGCCTCGGTACGGAAAACTTCCTTATATCGTGATCTTCATCGACGAATTAGCAGAACTCATGATGGTCGCTAAGAAAGAAGTGGAACTCTCGATTGCGCGAATTGCCCAGAAGGCGCGCGCAGCAGGAATCCATCTCGTGGTCGCGACCCAGCGTCCGTCGACGGATGTCGTAACCGGGATTATTAAAGCAAACCTTCCTTCGCGCGTATCCTTCCAGCTTGCTTCCGGTATCGACTCGAAAACGATTCTCGATCGATTCGGGGCTGAGAAGCTTCTGGGTCGAGGGGATTTATTCTTTATCCCTCCAGGAACTGCAAATCTCCTTCGCCTTCATGGGGCTTACTTATCGGATGATGAAATTAATAAGATCACGAACTTCATCCGAGCGCAGGGCAAGCCGAATTACCGAAATGAAATTCTGGTCGACGAAGATGCAGAAGCGGATGTAGATGATGAAGGTGATCTTTCAGATCCGATTTTCGAGCAGGCTGTGGAACTCGCGAAAAAGAATGGCCAGGTCTCGGCCTCGTTCCTCCAGCGGCACCTCCGTGTGGGCTATAACCGGGCCGCTCGGTTAGTCGAAACGATGGAGATGAAGGGGATTGTGGGCCCTGCAGATGGGGCTCGTCCGCGGGATGTCCTGGTTCGGTGATTTTCACCCAAACGCCATATAATCGACCTTATGACTACTGCAGACGGACTACCCGACTATAGTGATGACAATGGACGGGATACCCGGCTATAGTGGTCACTATGGATCTGAAGCGCTGCCTCGACCTTAGGTCTGTTTTAGAGAAAAAAAGTTGTTTTCTTTTTGGTCCCCGTCAGACGGGTAAGAGTACACTCATTCGCCAACAGTTCCCGGATGCTCGTTATTATGACCTGCTTCAAACGGATACCCTCGCAACTCTCGCAAGCGATCCTTCGCTTCTCCGAAAAAAAAATTCGGATTCTAAAATCATCATCATTGATGAATTTCAAAAGCTACCCGCACTTCTGGACGAGGTGCACACTATGATTGAGAACCAAAAAGTTCGCTTTTTATTGAGTGGTTCGAGCTCACGAAAATTAAAGCGAGCTGGCGTAAATCTACTGGGGGGGCGAGCGCGAACGCGGACTTTACACCCTATTGTCTATCCAGAATATAAGTCACAGTCCGAAATTAAATTCCAAATTGATAAAATAATGAATTATGGATCGCTTCCTTCCATTCTGACTTCGGATTCCCCTGAGGAAGATTTAAAAAGTTACTGTAATTCATATCTACAGAATGAAATCGCGGCCGAAGGATTAGTGAGGAGTCTTCCCGCATTCAGTCGCTTTCTTCGTGTAGCTGCGACCTGCGACAGTCAAATGATGAAATACACCCAGATTGCTTCTGATGCCGGAGTGCCTAAAACGACGGTCATGGAGTATTTTAAGATTCTAGAGGAAACTTACATTGGAAGTGAACTCAGTCCTTATTTAAAATCAGAAAAACGAAAGCCAATCGAATCAAAGAAATTTTATTTTTTTGATTCAGGAGTTGCGCGAGCTCTTCGTGGGGATACAGTTTCAGCACTCGGCTCGATTCAGTCGGGGGTATTATTCGAAAATTATATTCACCATGAGTTACGTTCTTATTGTGACTATGGAAAAGGAGAATCGCTTCATTACTGGAGATCGACTACAGGGTTTGAAGTCGATTTCATATTAGATGAAAAAACTGCGATTGAAGTGAAGGCAAAAACAAATCTATCAAGCGGCGATTTTAAAGGACTTCGTGCTCTCGCAGAAGAAAAAAAGATGAAAAAATATTTAATGGTCTCACTCGTGAACGAATCTTATCGGGAAGGAAATATCGATGTTCTCAGTGTTCGTGATTTTTTAGACCGGCTTTGGGAGGGTGCACTATTATGAAAGTGCTCTATCTTGCATTCAGTTTATCTGTTTTAATCGGAAGTGTGGCGGCTGAGGAGGGAACTCCCGCAGCACCCGCGGCGGCCCAGGTCAGTTCTGGTCCACTGATTACTGGTAAAGAACGAGTCCCAAAGAAAAAAGGAAAACGGCGTGAGCAAAAAGAAACCGAAGGCAGCGAAGCGCCCGGGCGGTTCGAAGCAGACACCATCCTTAAAAGTCCCTACACCCGAGACGGTCAGCCCCTCGAAGTGGATCCCGACTGAAAAAAACTTTCCGCTGAATGCGAATGTAAAAGATGCGTTCTCGAAACTCAGCGCGGCTGATTTTTCGGCTTACTTAGTCGGAGGAGCGGTGCGGGACTTTCTTCTGGGTTTGCCCACGAAGGATTTTGATCTGGCGACAGATGCAAGCCCCGATGAAGTTTTAAAGCTCTTCCCGAATGCAATCGGGGTCGGAAAAGCGTTTGGTGTGATGAAGGTTCCTTACGGAGAGGGTGCGACTTCCGAGATTATCGAGATTGCGACTTTTCGTGAGGATTCCGAATACACCGACTTTCGGCATCCTCGCACAGTTCGGTTTTCTGGGCCTGAGGAAGATGCCAGACGTCGTGATTTCACGATAAACGGACTTTTTTATGATCCAAAGACGCGTAGGATTTTAGATTGTGTGGGTGGGGTTGCAGACATCCAAGCAAAAAAAATTCGCGCCATCGGTGACCCATCCGCTCGTTTAAAGGAAGACGCGCTTCGTGTATTTCGCGCGGTCAGGTTTGCTGTTCGTTTCGGATTTAAAATCGAAGAAGAAACCTGGAAAGCACTTCTCGAGAATGCGCGGTTTACGCGTAAGGTTTCAGCCGAGAGAATTCGGGACGAATTAGCACTCATGCTTAAAGGACGCCGCCCTGCGGATGCGATCACGCTCTTAAAGGAACTCGGAGTGGCTTCGCTTTGGTTACCGGAAATATTAAAGGTTAAGCCTGCCCTTTTTAATGCGCTTGAGGAAGATCCCGCGCCTCGATCGACCGCACTCGTTTTTTCCGCAGCACTACTCGAAGCCGGAGGCGAAGATCCCGAGAAAAGTTTACAGAGTGCGTGCGATCGACTTCGACTCTCGGGCGATGAAAAAAAACGAGTGACCGAACTCGTACTCGGTATTCCTAAATTTAATGACGCTTTCCAGATGCGAGAAGCGACCTTAAAGCGCTGGGTGATGGAACCCTATTTTGATGAACTACTCCAGTTTCATCGCGCCGTATCGCGAGCGACCGACGGAAACCAGATGGCCGATCAGTTTTTAAAGTCACTGAGATCCGAAATGCTTACGGGCCCGATCGAAGAAAAAATCCTCACTGGCGCCGACCTCATCCATCTCGGATTCTCACCCGGCCCACAGTTTGCGGATATCTTACGCGTCGTCGACGACCTTCAGATGGAGCGCAAGCTCGTTTCTAAAGATGCAGCCCTCGAATACGTTTTAAAGCACTTCGTAAGGTAGGACTAAAGTGTGCACTTGAGTTCAGGTAGCTGCCCTGGAGAAACAGTGTGCCACTCCAGTAGATCCAGGCACTGCTGATCCATTTTATAAAGGATCCTGTTGAATGCTTTCATCATCACCCGAATATTCTTAATCGAATTCGCATCATTATGCGCGAGAGCGGATTCCGAAGCGAATGCGCGAGAGAGGAGATTAAAGTTTCGTACGAACTCAGCACGAGACCAGGAAGCTGAAGCTTCACCAAAAGAAATATCTCCAAGCGATCCTCGAAGGGAAAAGATCGGGTCGAGGTAACTTTTCACGGATTCAGCATAATTCGAAAGAGTGTAGTTCAGACGATTTTCTTCATCCGTGAGAATCGTATTTCTCTCACGAAGAAAGGTAACCCGATTTTTCAGAGCGGTTTCTGTTTTTAAATAGAGGTCATTCTTCGTTTGGATCGCTTCGATAAAAGTTCGCGATAGACGAGTCAGTCGGCGATTCAGCGAAGTCGAACTTTCTAGGATGCCGTTAAAGTCATTCGACTCATACGCTTTTTGGTACCTTCGGCGAAGTCGCTTAGGAAGTTCGCTATAGCGAGCGTTGGCTGCGAGAACGGCATCGTTCCACTCTTTCGAGGCGCTGAGTTTATTAAAAATCGAACCGTTCATGTCTTTTAAATATCCAGAAAGTTCCTGGTTAAGGGTGACCTGTTCGGAATGAATTTGGATAATTTTAGCAGTGGCAAATTTTGCAGTTTTATTATCGTTAAAAAGTTCTGTTTCTAAAGTGTTTCGATCGAGATTCGCCCATTCTGTCGATGCGGCGGTTAATGTTTCTTCGAATACTGCACTGAAATTTTGCTTAAAACCCGTTTCGTAAAACCGGAGAAGCCCGGCTTGAAGAGGTGTGTGTTTTGATGAATCTTTTTTATAGCAGTCTGCGTTTTGGAGGAGTTCGAAGTAAGCTCGGCGAAGGCGTGATGAATTTCCATCGACTGGAAGAGGTATTTTACCGGAAAAATATTCCTCGACGATTCGGTTATCAGTGGGAAGAAGTGATTTTGTGAAAACTTCACAGCGAATTTCATCCGTTAAAAGGTC
>JBGSHQ010000370.1:0-3242 GCA_041752095.1 Bdellovibrionia bacterium | reverse complement strand
GTAGCTGGAGTCGATTCGGTGTGCCAGGCGGGATCTTTTTCGGCGAAATCCATCCAAGTCGGCATTTCAATCGATCCGGGTGAAGGATCATCGGCCCAGATCCAATCAGGCTTCCAAGCGATCGGAATTCCTACGACCCTCTATACCGATAGCGAAATTGTGAGTGGAAAACTCATTTCGGATGGAGTCACTGTACTCGTGATTTCTCGTATTGCGGTTTTAACGAGCGTAAGCCCTGCTTACGTTACTGCGGTTAAATCGTACCTTTCCAGTGGTGGAAGTCTTTTCACGGAGTATGATGGATCGGCGCTCCTTTTTAACGAAACTAGCGGTCTAAACGCTGCTTTCACCGGACACTTCACGCCGTCGCTGGGGCTATTTTCAGGTAATGTTGCGGGTGGAGGACTCTTACTCCCTCTTTCGTTTTCAGCAGCGTTCATTATTGATTCGTCTCATCCTGTAACCGTGGGAGTCCCTCTACAACTTTCCACTGGAGCCCGCGCAGCGTTTGCAGTCACAGGTTATCCCTCTTCATGGCTCACTCCGCTTGCAAATTTTAGTGCGAGTGGTTCGACTGGAAGCATTCCCGCAGGAACCTTTCCTGCAGTTCTTGTCGGTCGATGTGGACAGGGAAGGGTCGCGGCTTTTACGATGAATCACTTTCAAGCGTTTGATCAGTCGGGAGTGCAAAGCCTCGTTAAAAATACCGTCGATTGGCTTGTCGGGAGATAATCCAGTAGGTGAGTAGAGCGCCGAATCCTAATGCAAACGAAGTGGCTGCTTGATTCGATTCTTCACGAGAAGGTTTACGAGTCAGAGTGCCGCACGCAAGCCCTCCTTTTAAATTAAATCCGACCGTAATGGGAATGACAGAAAATGAGGAATCAAAAGCCCCAGCCGGTGTGATCGTACCAGTGAACTGATCGGTGACGGAGTCAACTCGTATGACTCCTCGGGAACCATTTCCACCGACGGATGTGACGGTTCCATCAGCGCCCCCCGAGCCACCCGTTACATTCAGTACCCCAGAACCTGTAAAGCGATCAGCAGTTTGAAGCCAAATCGATCCACCTGATCCGCCACCGCCAGAGGATCCAAAGTCGGAAACTCCAGTAGTGCCTGCACCACCTGCACCCCCGACGGCAGTAATTGTGCCTGAAAGAGTGAGCGTTTGAAGTGCAGAAATTCTAATCGCACCTCCTCCTGCGCCGCCGCCCGCACCGTTCATATTGTTTGCTGCGAATTCACGGGTTCCGCCACCACCGCCGCCCGCACCACCTGAAAAAGTGGTGTCGAATGACTGAGCGATGAGCGCCTGAGTGAGTGAACAACTTCCAGCTCCGGTTGGAAATCGATAGCCAGCAGTTGCCGAGTTTCCTGCGCCGGAACTTGAGCCGTTACATCCGCCGCCACCGGCCATTTGAGTGGTGACACCGACTTCATTCACAGGCGTGGAGCCCCCTACAGAAAATCCAGAGCGGGGTAGTCCGTCGCTTCCAATTGCGCTTCCGGGCGGTTGTTTGCCACCCGTTCCACCCGTTCCTCCACCTGCGCCGGGAGTGC
Source organism: Bdellovibrionia bacterium (assembly GCA_041752095.1). Taxonomy (GTDB): domain Bacteria; phylum Bdellovibrionota; class UBA1018; order UBA1018; family UBA1018; genus JACMQW01. The sequence continues at coordinate 1,679 of JBGSHQ010000370.1, read as the reverse complement.
CGCTGGTTCCTGGAGCGCCTGCGTTTGCGACTCCTCCGACTAGGCCTGCGACCGAAATTGTTCCTTGGATGAGCGCGGTACCCGCGACACGGATCACGAGAGGATTCGAGCCCACGGCGCGGAGTGTGTTCGCGCCAGTTAGGGTGAAGGACGTGAAATTAAAAGTACTCTTTACGGATGTATCGAAAGTGATAGTGGCGCCAGCAATCGTGACCCCGGTTTGAACAGGGCCATCGCTGAACGCGCCGTCATCGCCCGTCCCGAAGGAGATGACTCGTCCTAACTCGCCATTCGCATAATAGCGAATTTCATCGGCAAAAACTGAGGAGAAGTTCGTTAAAGCGAATAAGAGAAGTGAGGTTCGAAGAATTTTTTTCATTTTTTTTAGAAAAACAAAGTGGGCCCTAAACCGAAGTCCCACTGGGTTTGGTTGGTTCCTTCTGGAGACTTCCAGTAAAAGCGATACGCAGAGAGTTTAATCGAAAGAATAAGCTGATTTAAGTTCTGATAGTGTGCGAGCGGGATGTCATAGGTATTTAAAATTTTAAGACCGACGGGGCCAGATAGCCAACCCTGAAAAAAGAGACCGGTGAGAGGTGCGGTAATTCTGAGACTCCAGTTCCGAATTGGAGAGAAAGAAGCACTCGGCCCCAATGAAAGTCCTGAAGAAAGTTTAAGAGAATTATTTCCATTTTTTTCAAACCGATTTCCAACCTCTAAAGTTGCGCCATAATAAAACGGGGTTTTACCTAAAAAGGTTCTGTTCGAGTTTTTTTCGAAGATCATTCCACCTGTGAGTCGCCTGGTTTTTTTGGAGAGTGCTTTCAGAAGGTCCACTTAAAGAATGCGCAGAAACCCAGGCGAAGTATTCACGCAGTGGAGAGTGGTCACTGTATTCGATGGTTTCATGCAAAAAAGGAGAATCCGTTTTAGCATTCACAAGAAGCGAAGAGTCGGAGGACTGGCTAAGGGAAGATAAGGAAGCAGAAGCCGTCAGTCGGCGAGTCGGAGGCGCGAGTGTGGTAATGGAAGCAGTTTTAGTCTCTGAAGACGACTTTGGAGGTTCGGATTTTTTCGGCGAAAGGGGTTCTGTTTTAGCAATTTTAGGTACGACTAGAGGGACAGGGTCTGTAAACTTTCCCTTCTTGCCATCAGTGTTAATCGTAGAGATTCGGTAAAAGACACGGCCCTTTGAGTTTTCCATTCCCGGACGATAGAGCCAGAAATAAGTCGAAGCTGACGTTTCTTCGTTAATCAGGAGTTCCGAAAAACCACGGGTTTTCGAGATTTGGAGTTGATACGCCTTTGCTCCAGGGACTGGATCCCAACCGAGTTCAATCTCAAATTCATTTTCATCAGCGTAGGCTGAGGGGAAAATCCAGTCGATGAACCGCGGAATGATCTGTGAATGAGCAGGAGTTGGTTTTTTTGGGCGTAAAACGGGCGCCCGAAGACTCGGCGGAGGGAGGATTTTATTTTTGGCCTTGGGTTTTTGCGAGATCTCTTCCTGAGCTTCTACCTTTAGTTCAATTTTAGGAGATTCAATAGGCAGGGGTTTGGTCGCTTTCGCTGCCGCCGCTATTCCAGGTGTAATTTTAGAAACGGGAAGACGCAGTTTTTCTCCCGCCCGAATTTCAATTTCATTTCCAGAGTGAATTCGACCCTCGGTCACATTGAAT
>JBGSHQ010000369.1:0-24739 GCA_041752095.1 Bdellovibrionia bacterium | reverse complement strand
CCGTGTTCTTACCTTCACTGTCCCGTCTGGCTGAAGGCTAAATCGGTCGGTACCCGAAGCGCTATGGTATTGAAAACCCACTCCGAGATCCGCAACCCATTTCTCCCAGTATTTCGAACCTAAAACTTTTAAATGGGCGGCATATCCATCGCGCGAGGACTCGCGAAGCGTTTCAACAGGCTTCACTGCTGTGTAACCGAGATTCGCACCGAAGTAGATCCAGGTTCGATCTTCGTTATTGCCGGCCTGAGCATTTACAGTTGCCGTGAGTAAAAGAAGAATCAAACCCAGTCGGTAATGTCCCATGCCTATATTTTCGACTTCTCCGCTCTAAAATGTCAAATCGGTAACTTCGAAACTTCCGCTTCACGACCTGAAATAACCGAAGCAAGCTCGCGCTCGATTCGGTACCGCACACCGGGGGTCAGAGTGGTAATTCCACCCACCTCTTGGGCGAGAGTCGTCATGAGTTCGGGAGAGAAGCCACAGGGGGTGATCGCCTGAAACCCCTCGCGGGTATTCGCTAAGTTTATAGCGACACCGTGATAAGTGACCCATTTTCTGACTGCGATGCCCATCGAAGCAATTTTCTTACCCGATTCCTTAATCCATAACCCAGTCGCCCCCGGGCGATAATCGGGAGTAAGACCGTAAGACTCAAGCCACTCACCGATCGACTGTTCGAGCTTCCTTAAAAAACCGGTGACGTCATGATCAGGGCCATAATCTTTACCATCGAGCTTCACGATGGGATAGATCACGAGCTGACCCGGTCCATGCCAAGTTAAATCCCCCCCGCGCTCGACTTCGAAATAATCGGTACCCTTAGGCAGAGGTCCCATGGGGATTGAACGGAGTTCTTCGGATTCTCCTTCTTTTGAAGCATCATCTTTTTTCTGGAGTCCACGCCCTCGCGTGACCGTCGATGGATGCTCGACGAGTAAAAACGTATCCGGAATTTCATCGCGCGCCCGTTTTTCGACAAGCTCCTTCTGATACTCATGCGCAAGCGCGTACGGTACGAAAACGGAGCCACGGTGGGTGAGCGAAAAAAATTTCAAGCGTGAGCCGAAGGACTGGTGCCAGCTGTCGGCTTCTTCTGAAAAATATGGATCGCGTGACCAAGCGTCGCTTCAGCCGCTTCCATAAGTGTTTCTGGAAGAGTCGGATGCGCGTGAACGGTCAGCGCAAGATCAGAAACCTGAGCTCCCATCTCAATCGCTAGCGTCGCTTCAGCAATTAAATTCGAAGCTTCTGCTCCTACGATATGAACACCAAGCAGGCGTCCCGTTTTTGCGTCTCCAATCATTTTTACAAACCCGTCAGGTTCCATTACAGAAAGCGCTCGGCCGTTCGCTGCAAATGGAAACTTACCGACTTGGACTGTGAAGCCTTTTTGCTTCGCTTCGGCTTCGGTGAGTCCCACGGTTGCGATTTCTGGGTCAGTGAAAATGACGGCTGGCATTCCAAGAACGTCGAATACCGTCTTCTTACCTGCGATCGCTTCTGCAGCCACGATCCCCTCTTTCGATCCTTTATGAGCAAGAAGTGGCTGTCCTGCGATATCACCGATTGCATAAAGGTGCGGAACGTTCGTTCGGCGCGATGGATCGACAATAATAAATCCTTTTGCGTCGATTTTCACACCGGTTTTTTCAAGTCCGATTCCATCCGAGTTCGGAGTGCGGCCGATCGTGACGAGAACTTTTTCATACGTTCCCTTTTTTCCGTCAGCAAAAGTCACTTCGACGCCTTTTTTCCCATTCTTTTTTACAGACGACTGGGATTTCACTCCCACACCGATCTTCAGTTCTACTCCTCGAGCTTCGAGTTTCTTCTTCACCACGGCTGATAGCTCTGGATCTACACCACCAAGAAGCCCTGGGCCCGCTTCGACGACAGTCACCTTCGTGCCAACTTTTGCGTAAAAGGTTCCAAGTTCAAGGCCAATATAGCCCCCACCGATACAGAGCATCGTCTCGGGCAGTGAAGTCTGTTCAAGCGCACTTGTCGAATCGAGAATCGATTCGTGATCGATTTCGAAACCAGGAAGTCTCGCGGGGCGGGAGCCTACTGCAATAATGCACTGATTATAGTTCAGCGTGATCGTTTCGGTTTTTGTTTTCACTTCGAGGGACTTTGGACCCGTGAATTTCGCATCACCCGAAATCGTTTCACAGCCGTTCGCCTTAAGAAGACCAGCAACACCGCCGGTTAATTTCTTAACCACGGTGCCCTTCCACTCGATCATCTTTTTCATGTTCAGAGTGGCACCTTTTACAGTGATCCCCATCTCTTCCATGTGGCTGAATTTTTCGTACATCGTTCCAGCGTAAATGAGCGCCTTCGAGGGGATGCATCCGCGATTTAAGCAAACTCCACCCACGACATCGCGGTCAATTACGGTCACTTTTTTACCGAGCTGAGCGAGGCGAATCGCAGCAACATAACCTGCGGGACCGGCACCTAGAACAACGACATCTGCTGAAACTGTCTTAGCCATGAAAACCTTTCACTGAATTCTGATAAATTAAAGAGTATCCATTAAGAGGAGCGCTGGATTTTCGATGTAAGAGATAAAGAGTTTCGTAAATTCTGCTCCGATCGCTCCATCGACGATCCTGTGATCGAGAGAAATCGAGAAAAGCGTCCAATCGCGAATAACGATTTCTTCTTTTCCATTTATTTTCTTAACTACTGGCTTACGATCGATTTTATTGAATCCAAGGATCGCAACCTCAGGATAGTTAATCACAGGAGTTGCGAAGAGTCCGCCGATAGAACCAGCGTTCGTAAGCGTGATCGTTCCGCCAGTCAGATCTTCCATCGAAAGTTTCTTCGCACGAGCGCGAGCGACGACGTCTTCGATTTCTTTTGCGATCTCGAGGATCGTTTTATTTCCAACATCCTTAATCACTGGCGCGGTTAGACCATCGTCGGTCTGAACAGAGAGTCCGATGTTATAATAATTTTTCTGAATGATAACGCCCTTCTCTTCATCGAGGGACGAATTCAGGATTGGGTACTTTTTAAGAGCAGCAACCATCGCCTTCATAATGAAAGGAAGATAGGTCACCTTCACACCATGAGCCGCACCGATCTCTTTAGCTTTCGCGCGGAGTTCGACTAAATTTGTAGCGTCGCACTCTTCGACATAGGTGAAGTGAGCGGCGTGGTCTTTCGACTGGCGCATTTTTTCAGAGATCTTCTTACGAAGGCCCTTAAAGGGAATAACATCTTCGAGATTTCCGCTCGGCTGAGTCGACTTACGAGCAGCATATCCGCTCGTGAAGGTTGGAGTGCCTGCAGAAACAGCCCCGCCAGTCGCTCCACCTGAAATAAAACGTTCAATATCTTCTTTCATCACTCGTCCATTCGGACCGCTGCCCTGAACGCGAGTAATTTCTACACCTGCATCGCGCGCAAACTGACGAGCTGCGGGAGCTGCGGTGACTGAGCCACCGATGGTAAGCATCGCTCCACCGTTTCCGCCGGTCGCACTGGAAGCCATCATCCCAGCTGGGGCTGATTTTGTGGCCGCAGAAGGAGTGGATGGGGTTGGAGTTGGTTTTGCAGACATGGAAGGAGTTGTGGCTTGAGCGGATTTCGGAGCTTCTGCTTTTGCAGAACTGCCGGTGCCTTCATACTTTAAAAGCGTCTGACCCACGTGAACGGTCGCACCTTCTTTTGCGATGACTTCAGTTACTTTCCCGGCGAAGTGAGACGGGAGTTCAACAGTCGCCTTATCCGTCATGATCTCGGCTAGAACTTGATCTTCCTTTACCGTATCGCCTACTTTTACTAACCAACGGACTAATTCGCCTTCGTGTACGCCTTCGCCAAGTTCTGGGAGTTTAAGTTCCATGAGTATTCACCTCTGTTTTGGTTAGTTTTCCATTTGTTTTGACTACAGTAATTTTTTCAGCGCGTGCTTTTTCAATCATCCCTTTAATGAAGAATTCGCCCGCCTTATAGCTTGAACGAACCATTGCTCCACTCGCAACATAAAGAAATCCATAGGACTCAGCCTCTTTACCGAGCTCTACGTATTCTTCAGGGGTATAAAAGCTATCCACGGGTAAATGGTTCATCGATGGGCGCAAATACTGCCCCAGCGTAAGAACATCGACTTCAAATTCTCGTAGATCTGCGAACGCCTCACTGAGCTCGGGCTTCGTCTCACCTAAACCCAGCATGATCGAAGTTTTCGTAACCAATGGCATTCCGATTTCACGCGCAATATTTTTCGCCGCTCTGAGTGTCGAAAGGGACTGAAGATACCCTGCTCGCGGATCGCGAACTCGGTATTGAAGACGCTTCGTCGTTTCGACATTATGAGCGTAAACATCAAGCCCACTTTCGACGATCGTACGAACCGCATCGACATCACCCTGAAAATCAGGGACGAGCGCTTCGACGATGATCGAAGGATTCAGCTTCTTAATCCCGCGGATGGTTTCCGCAAAATGACTCGCTCCCCCGTCGGGCATATCGTCTCGATCAACAGAAGTGAGAACGACGTACTTCAGTCCAAGCGTCGCTACACTTTCCGCGACATGCTTCGGCTCTAGCGGATCGAGCGGCGGCGGTCGACGCGCGGTCTTAATAGCGCAGAATCGACAAGCGCGCGTACAGGTGTCGCCACCAATCATGAAAGTCGCAGTCCCACCTGCCCAGCACTCAGCAACATTCGGGCAGTGCGCTTCTTCACACACTGTGTGGAGCTTTCGCTCACGGAGCATTCCCTTAATTTTTGTATAGTTTTCACCAGATGGGGGGCGAATCTTTAACCAAGCCGGCTTTTTCGTCGCTAAAATTTCTCGCGCTTTCGCCGGATTAATCGGGCGCGCTTCCTGCTCGGGCGAAACTTCATATAGCGAGAGAACCGGGAGTTCCTTAAAGATCGACATCGGGCTTTAGTTGTATGACAGCGCTCCGGCGGGTTCAATCATTAAGGAGTTCTGAAAGGAGTCTGAATCGAAACATGCGCGCTGCGTTGATGCACTTGCACTCCTTACTCTTCCCAACCCTCCTCACTCCCTATAAACACCGACTTGAAGCAAGCCCCTTCCAAAACTTTCCCCTCAGTGGCCGTCCACGCTCGACTCCGGTTACTACCCGAGGAATACGTCCCGCAATGATTCGTAGAAATCGCGACAAATCCTCTCTTTTCGCGGTTTCAACCCGTAAAATCAAAACCCCGGGCCCTTCAAGTACCACTTTCTTTATGTCCACTGAACTCGCATCAGCGACTGAGCGCAGGAGACTGCGGATCTGCTTTTGGTTCGTGGGCTTGGTAAACGCCCAGTCCCGTCTTGCTTGAGCCATGGACAACTTCACTTCCATAGGTGCGTTCGACTGATAGGGACGCGCCACTTTACGACGACCAGAAAACTGTGGGCCGAACCAGTGACTCGGTTCTTTATGAAAGTCTTTCGAATGATCTCGCCCCAGTGCTTGGGACTTTTCTTCTGACTTCGGTCGACCGAAGTCGCGATGATTTTTCTGGGGGCTCGGCTCCCGTCCTTGGGAGTTCGACGTCATCCGTGCACTTGGGAGAGTACTCGGCTTTCGTTTCGAGCAGAATTCCTTTTCCGCACGAGCGATCACAGATTTCACATTAACTTTTACTTCTTGCTTCACTACTTTATGTCGACTTCTTTTCACAGGCTATAGCTAAAAAATGCGTGGGGCAATGTCAATTTTAAAAAAATTAAAATAAAAACGAAATCCAAATAAAGTTGGTTTTTAAATTCATCCTACTGTTCTGAAATATTTCGCCATTTTTTCAGGCCCGAACTCCTCAATCGCGCGAAGTCGATTATGTGCAGGACAGAAAAGTTTTAAATTATCGAAATCATGTGCGCCTCCTTTAGCAAAAGGCACTACATGCTCAAATTGCAGCCCAGCCCTTGAGGCACATCTCTTTACGCCCCCACTCTTGCTTGCCGCTCTATCCAACTCGGAACTGAAATATTCGTATTCACATCGGCTCTGCGCTCGTATCCGAACAAGATTCCGAGTTTTGAGTGGGATATAACGCGAACGACGCGGGTTTTCTCTGACTTCGGCCAACCGAAGTCGGGTTGAAGTTTGATCGCCTTGAGAGGCATGATCAATTTTAGAGGTTTGATCGAATTTTGGCTTTTCGTTCTTTTTCGCTTTTTTTCCTAACTCTTTCGGTGATTCGACTTTTAGCTCTCGTTTACGAATGACCTCATCCATCGCACTTTTTAACACCTGTGAAAGCGGGAGTGCCGGATTTCCTCTCAAATCCCGTAGTCTCTGAATCGCACTCATAAATTCATCATCCACATCGAGAGTGATTCGGGTGAGTTCTGGTGTGACTACTTTCGTTTTCTCAACTCGAGGAGGTGCGACTAATGCAACTCCTGAGAGATACTTCTCCACTGCGATTACTGAGCGATGAGCCATTTCAGAGACAAGAGCCTCTGTCTGACTCGTACTTAATTTTTCCCGCCGCACATGAACAGCGATCTTAGTAATCGAGGTCAATGAATGCGCTCCATCCGTCAGCTGTTCGGCGAGCGCTGGCACTTTTCGCAAAAGTCGCATTACTGAAACTCTTTCGGAGGCCTGCGAGGGTGAATACTTCAGCGCTTCTTCGACATACTTAAAATGAGTAGGATATCCCAAAACTGCATAAGTTCTCCTCGACTCGACTTGCTCTAAATATTCAAGGAGGACGAGCGTCGCGGTTTTTTCATCTTTCGAAGCATTGAGCACTTTTGCATGAAGCGCTTCGTGGGAAAGCTTCGTGCAAATAGGTGGACGACCTTCATTCGAGCCACCCCTAAATTGCGATTCTAAATCTATAATTCCGTAATTGGACATGAATCGGCACCCATTTCTTCTGCTGAGCATTTCGTACTCAACTTTTTTCAATTAGTCCTGGGTCGCGATGTAAATTTCGCGCATATGTCCGGTAAAATTTCTAGAAATCGTATTTACTTTATTATCATAAAATATCTTAAAATAAAGGGTTTTTTTGTTTTTTTATTTTAATAAATCCAATAGAAATTTTAATGAATTTAAATTTATTTTGATCGAACTAAACAGAAACAACCCCCAATTCATCGCCCCATTCAAACCGCACCCGAATTCGCACCACACACTTCGGCCAACCGAACTCCGCACATCTTCCCCTCTCACTAAAAATCCACGCAGATTCAAATAAAAAGCACCTTTCGCCCTAGCAATCCCCGCCACTTCGAGTGAAAATAACGAAGAATGCTCGGCTTGAAAAAAAACACCCGCAACGAAAAAGGACAGATCTCGATCTTTATCGGATCGATGCTCCTCACCTTCTTTCTTTTTCTCGCCTTCGTCGTAAACACCGGCATGATCGTGAACGCGAAAATTAATCTCCAAAACGCGGCCGACCTCGCAGCCTACGCCGGCGCATCCGTGCAAGCCCGCCAGTTAAACGATATTGGCTACCTGAACTACGAAATGCGCAGAGTCTATAAAAAATTCCTCTTCAGATACTACGTCATTGGAAACTCCACCCAACCCACTTTTCCCAAAGGTAATGGCGCTCCTACAAGCGGCCCCGCGCGATTCGGACTCACAGAATTTAATAACGGAGGTGCAAATGGAACCCGAAGCATCGGCGTACCCACCACCTGTGTGACCTTCCTTCCGAACGATAACTTCTGCGCAATCAGAAATCTCCCTCCGATCCCAAGACCCGCCGGAGGCGCCACAAACCGTCTCGACGCCATCATGGGCGCACTCGATGCGCAGCTCACTCAGCTTGAAGGACTCAGAAAAGATGGATGCATCGGCATTGGCCAAATGAACCAGATGCTCATGCTCTACTGGCTTTGGAATACAGATCCAAGTCTCGATGAAGTGACTGCCGCCCTCTCTTCAGCCGGAGCGAACGAGGCCTACACCCAGAGACTTAAAGTACTCCGCTCTCTTGCAGCAGGACTCGGACTCCTTCCCCGTGAAATTTTTCTCAGAAAACGAATCGACACACTTAATCGCTACGTGAACTTCAAACCCCAAAAACGTCTCGACCTGAAGGCTACGAATGCCCTTAAGGGTGGAAGCGACTGGGCCATGCACGAACGCCCAGTTCAAGCCTTCCTTTCCGCTTTCCACACGCTCGGCGAAGGAACCTTCAAGGACACGACCTCCATCACGATGGATGAAGTTCTTCCTGAAGGTGGTGACGGAGCGAACCTATTAAAACTGAATGATGTCACTACCGAATTCGATGCATTCGCTACTGATTTCGCAATTGATAACGAGGAAGTTTGCCAACCCTACACACCGAATAAACGTTCGAACACTACAGCAGAAACCGGCAAAGGTTGCATTCAGTGCCTCGTCTCTTATCCTCAGTCCGAAAAACTCACCGGGTTTAAACCCGTCGTCGGTGTCGCAAAAGATCCTAAAGTAATGACCTACTACGCGATCAGGCTCCAAGCAAAAGCGAAGCTCCTCTTCTCGCCTTACTCAGAGGACCTCACTCTGAGTGCATACGCTGCCGCGCAACCTTTCGGCTCTCGCATCGGCCCCCAGGTGGGTGAAGCTTTCTTTGCCTCACCCGCTTCTCCAAGCGGAGAAGTGAATTCTCGATGTACGAACACGACTTGCTTCGGATCGGTACCGAACATTCCCGTTAAAGAAAACGATCCCGCGTCGCCTTCCCTTGTCACTGGATGGGGACAGAACGATGTGCTGAATAGTTTCTACATGAATGGTTTCGGGATCGCGCCAGGTGCTGGAGCCGTTCAGCAGTCCATCGGCACCGACCAACTCGCAAAAGCATATCACGTTGCGATGGCTCCGAATCCCTGGGAGATGGGTCGATATTTAATTCCGGCTGATTCAAATGATGATCCGTTTCTTGAAAATTTTAATTCCCAAGGCGTGCACGCAATCTGGGCTCCGCTCTTTACTGGAAATTCTGGTGCTGCGAATGCAAACCCTGCTGACGAAATTATTGGCTACATTAATAAGATGGCCCAAAACTATACGACCCTGACTGCTGCTGGTCAGAGTATTTTTAGCCCGGCAGCACAGGCCGCGCTCGTGACTCAAATTAATGCTTACGTGAATAACTACCTGAGGAACGGAAGGGGCGAGGACGGAGAAGGATTGAATGTTGTACGGATATATGACCCGATTCGTACGCGCGTCGACTTGGTGAGCCGGAGAGACCCCATTGCGCCGGGCATCCCGGATACAATCATCATGCGCGACGCGAAGCGACTTAAGACGGGTTGGAACGACGTTCTTTTTCGTGACTACAAAACGAAAGGAAGAGCCGGATATAGCGTTAAATTCGTGCCTTTAAACACTTTACGCAGCGCATCTGGAATTACCACAAACGGAAGCGATTCTTTCAGTAACCTACTTCCCACGAATGACGGGGTCGGGAATGATATCCCTGAGATGAAACACTGATTGCCAATTGGTTTCGACCTTCGCTAAATTCTAAAGGATTTCATTTTCGTACTTATTAACTTTAAAGGAACTCGACCCATGGCAAAGAAAGCAAAGAAAAAGCCTGCTAAGAAGGCAGCAAAAAAATCCGCTAAAAAAGCAGCTCCGAAAAAAGCGGCGAAGAAGCCTGCTAAAAAGGCAGCCCCAAAAGCAGCACCTAAGAAAGTTGCTCCTAAAGCTGCATCTGCACCTTCCTCCAGTGGAGCCGCTGCATTCATGACAGGTCTAGCTGCTGGTGTCGGTGCATCAGCCGCTTACGGATCTTTCGGTAGCTCCTCTAAAAAATCGCACGAAGGCGAAGAGTAAGAATTCGTTTTATTTAAAAAAAAACGGCGACTCAGAGTGAATTCACTCGAGTCGCCGTTTGGATTAATATAATGGAAATCCGCGACGTCCTCCCCGGCTCAGTAGTCATCGAATCACACGAACGTGCGGTTCTCGACTCTCCCTATTTCCAGCGCCTCCGACAGATCAAGCAACTTGGGTTTGCGGAGTTCTCTTATCCAAGCGCAACTCATAATCGTTACGTTCACAGTTTAGGAGCGATGAAGGTCGCAACTCAGGCGTTTGAAACCATTTTCGGTGGGCCTGAAAAACGCCCGACCCAAAGCGCGCCTGATCGACTTGTTCTCGGCGCATCGAACCCCGATGCTTTTAAAAGATTTCGAGCGGTCACCCGACTTGCTGCCCTTCTTCATGATGTGGGCCACGGCCCCCTATCGCACACGACCGAGTTTGCGATGCCTGATCTAAAAAAATTAAAACTTCCTGAATGGACAGGTCTCGCCACGCAAGACCGTAAAGCAAACCACGAAGACTACACCCTAAAAATCATTCTGGATTCAGGACTGACTCGAATTCTCGAAAAAGCAGGACGCGAAATCGGTTTTACTCCTCGCCATATCGCAGGCCTCATCGAGCCGAAGCTCCCTATGGAAGACGACTTCTTTCTAGAACCGATCGCCTCTCAGGGCGGAAAACGAATCGACTTTCGTCCTCTGCTTCAGCAACTCATTTCGAGTGAGCTCGATGCCGACCGGATGGATTACCTAAGACGAGATAGTTTATTCGCGGGTGTGAGTTACGGCGAATTTGATTTCGATTGGTTAGTTGGAAACTTAACTTCCCACATCCACCACGGAAAATCCTACCTAAGCCTTCAACACCGAGCACTTTATGCATTCGAAGATTTTCTGATCTCTCGATTCCACATGTTCCTCATGGTTTACTTCCATTATAAGAGCACCGTTTTCGATGAGATGCTTTCTCAGTATTTAACCAGCGCTCCAGACGAATACACCCTCCCCGCAGATATCGAGGAATACTGTAGTGCAAACGATGCGCATCTTTATGGAACTCTCTCGAAGTCGAAAAATGAGTGGGCCCGGCGAATCAGCGAAAAACGGCCGTACCGAATGCTCGTCGAACTCCACAGTGGAATTCCTGCGGGCAAGGCCGCGAAGGATCAGCAAGAAAAACTTTTAACCGGGTTAAAAGAGAAACTCCGTGAACGTAAAACTCACTTCCTCGAGTGCAGTGTTTCAGGCGAACTCTCGAAATATTTTAAAAAACCGGGTGACTCGATTTATATCCGTTACGATAACCACTTCTCGGACCCGAACTATATTCCGCTCGAAAAATGCACGGATCTTTTCGAGAGGTACCATGAGAAGCGGTCGATCACTCGACTCTATGTCGCCCCCGAAGTCTATGCCGAATGCGCGGCGCTCGGGCGCGGGACTTCGATGCTGGACTAATTTCTATTTTCCTACCGGCTTCGTACTGCAGCCCGGAAACGATTTAATATTTTTTAGAATCCCTGGTTTTACTTTTCTTAACGCTTCCCACTGAACACCGTTCTTTGTAAATAATTTCCCAGGTGAAAGATCATTCAAGCTTTCCCGTGTTTCAGCACCTGGGGCACCTGGGCGGGCAAGCTGAACACTCAGACAAGAAATTGCACAACGGAGATTAGGTTCTTCATCCGATATTTTTTGGCGTGGAAAATTCTTTAGAATGTAAGAGTCTTCACATTCGACCGGGCGCAGTTCTCTGCGTTTTTTAGAACTTTTATCCAGCTGAAACATTCCAACTGCATCAGAATTTATTGGGTTTGAAGTATTCGTTCCACAACTACTCTCATCAAAAGCAAGCGCCATGAGCACCCAAATCCAAAACCTTTCTTTCTCCGCATAACTTAATTTCTTCTCATAATTAGGGCAATATAGCATTACGTCCATGGGCGGAGTTTTTATAAAATGCCCACTCATGACACTCTTTGGCTTCTTACCTTCCTCGGGTTTCGCATTGGAGCGATTCGTAGTGAATTCCGAAAAAAACTCCAACGCGCGTTTCCCTGTAACCCCAAGACTACAGTCATTTTTAAAAAATTTTTCGCATGCCGCTGAAGGAACCGGACAGTTCGGATTTATTTTATATCCATTTAAATGATCACTAGTGTTCCCACATGTACGGGGTGCAGAAAGAGATTCAAATGAATCCGTTAATGTCTGCTGAAATTCTAGAACATCTGAAGGTTCTAAAATCTCATCCCAGCCCCCATCTGTTAAATCGGTAGGATCAGCAAAAGTTTCAGCGAATGTAGAATTTGAAGCTGAAACGAGTAAGGCAAAAAACAGAATGAATAGTTGCATCGCAACTTAAGTATACCGAATTCAATACGACATAGAGATAATGTAATTAGCTGCCAATCGGGTGACGATTTTTACCGATCGACCACACTGCCTCAAATAAAGTGACTACCGTCAATCTATTAACAAGCATCATTCGGATCACGAACATAAGGCACAGTCTTAATCAGATCGTGAGTATCTGTGCACCTTATCGGAGCTTCAATCACAGTCGGGCGAGCCGATAAGCATTCAGCGCGGTCTTCACCATCACAATGGGTGTTATAAATTTCTGCAACAGTACGGCGTAATACCCATGTCGACTTTCCTGATTTTTTGTCTCGATTTTTCTCAAGAGTAACTGAATCTGAAATTTCGCGTCCATTTACAATCGAACGTTCGTCCTCATACCAATAGAAGGAGTTTCCGTTATCCATAACACCGGGGTACTTATCGATAAGGGTTCCTGAGGAAGAATTACGAGAAATAACTGCATTTCCAAGTCCATCATGATCTACGAAATTGATAGCGACAGATCTAATTTCATGTACGGTCACAGCATCAGGATCGACTGCACAGCGAATTTCGCGTGCATTCGCCGAAACCATACCGATCGATGCGAGTGCGGAGATAATAATTATTTTATTCATCGGTAACTCCTTATAAATGGGAGCGTGATAAACGTGGTTTTACATTTTTTGCAGTATGCGACCGCGTCTGGTGCTTCGCTCGAACAGGAAGATTTTCACGGTATCGACCCTGAAGCGATGAAAGTCGCTTTAAGTCTGCATCGAAAGAAAGATCTGCGTGACGTTTTGCACGGATCTCAGAAACATCAGACTGAGTCGCCATACTCCCGCTCGTATGTCCCGAACGCGGCAGATTCGCAAAAGATGCGACTGCGAAGGTACTGATTACACCGACGATAAAAAACCGCTTTTTCATAAATTCTCCTAGATCATTGTCATTCGGATCGAACTCTCTCGACCCGCTCCCCTCTGAGCACGCTCTGTGCCAGATCCACTATCTCGTTCAGTCAGTTTTAGTAAATAATTTCAGATACTTACACAGAACCGGAAAGTACAAATTCCATAAACTGTCGAGAATCGGAGTACACTGCCTATTTCTTCGACAGATTTTAAAAATGAGCTACTCTCGACCAAACCAAATTTAAGGAGATCCCCCCATGGCAAAATCTAAGAAGAAATCACCCAAAAAGTCCTCGAAGAAAAAATCTGACCCTACCGAAAGATTTGGCAATCTCGATTTCAAAGCCGTGTTTAAAACCTTAAATGAAATCCTTAAAGAAGAACTTGCAGGAGTCGTTCGCTATACCCATTACTCGATGATGGTTTATGGTTACGGGAGAATACCGATCGTGAGTTGGTTCCGAAGCCAAGCAAACGAAGCATTAACCCATGCCCAACAAGCAGGCGAACTAATGACGACCATGGGCGAACACCCTTCACTTGAAATTGGCCATCTCCTTGAAAGTCATAATCACGATATTGGTGACATTCTCCGTGAGTCGCTCGAAATGGAGGGAGTCGCTCTTGAACTCTATAAAGACCTACTTTCTCTCGTTGAGGGTAAAAACGTCATGCTCGAAGAATATGCGCGTACCATGATCTATGAAGAAGAACTCCACCGGGGTGAAGTCGATAAAATGCTTCGCCGCCCTGGCGACTTTC
Organism: Bdellovibrionia bacterium; assembly: GCA_041752095.1. GTDB lineage: Bacteria > Bdellovibrionota > UBA1018 > UBA1018 > UBA1018 > JACMQW01. The sequence goes on along the minus strand of JBGSHQ010000369.1, from coordinate 10,938 downwards.
ATTCGGTGATCTCAGGAAAATAATGAAACGTCCGATTCGCCTCACTGGCGTAAGGCAGAATAATCTAAAAAGCATTAACGTCGAATTCCCTGCTCGTCAGATATCCGTGGTCACGGGTCTTTCAGGCTCGGGAAAAAGTTCGCTCGTTTTCGATACCCTATACGCTGAGGGACAGCGTCGGTATGTTGAATCCCTATCGACATACACACGCCAGTTTCTAGAAAAAATGGCAAAACCTGATGTCGATCGAGTTGAAAACATCCCGCCCGCTATCGCGCTTGAACAAAAAAACCATATCGTGAATTCGCGTTCGACAGTAGGCACCCAAACGGAGGTCGTCGATTACCTCCGCGTCTTATTCTCTAAGATCGGGCACACCTTCTGCGTAAACTGCGACTCAGAAGTGAAGCGTATGGACTCAGGAGTCATCCTCGACTGGGCTAAAGAATGGCTCCCGGGTCGCAAAGCCCTGATTCTCGCTCCTCTCACTCTTCCTGAAAACACGAGTACGAAGGGAATGACAAAGAAGGAGATTTTAAAAAAGAAGGTCGCTTCTAAAAAAACGGGTGCTAAGAAAAAATCAAATGACCAAACCTATACCCATAAAACCTTGCTCCAGATCATTAAGGAGCAAGGATATTCGAGAATTTATGTCCTTCCAAAAGGTGAAGTACTTGAGATCGAGGAACTCCTGGGCAGCGGTTTTGATTTCGAAACATTAAAAGATAAAGAAATATTCGTCGTCGTCGATCGAATGAAAGCCACTAAAAGTGACATCGAAGAAGAAGGCGGCACCCACCGCGCCCGCATCCTCGACTCGATCGATCAGTCGCTTGCGATTGGTAAAAACCGCGTCGCGTTTGCTGATCTTGAAGATAAAAAAGCTTGGAAGCTTTTCGATGTTCGTTTCGCCTGCGTAAACTGTGGGCGCGAACACCGAGTTCCCGAGCCGAATCTTTTTTCTTTTAACAGTCCGATCGGTGCTTGTCCGGCCTGTAGTGGTTTCGGGCATAACTTAGAATTGTCTGAAACCCTTGTCGTTCCTGACCCCACTAAAACCCTAAAAGGCGGTGCACTCGACCCTTTTACGAAACCCTCATTTGCGGAGTGGCAGAAGGATCTTTTCAGATTCGCCGAACGCCAAGGGATCGCCATCACAAAACGATACTCCGAGCTTACACCGACTCAGAGAAAGCTCCTTTGGGACGGAAGCCCAGACGATAAGTCATTTCCCGGAGTTCATGGAATTTTTAAAGACCTTGCTCGTTATAAGTATAAAATTCACGTTCGCGTTTTTATCCGTCGCTACCAAACACAGTCGATTTGTCTTTCGTGCCATGGCGCTCGACTCGCTCCTGATGCCCTTGCAGTAAAAATCACAAACGCAAAAAAAATTAAGAAAAACATTTTCGATCTCCTTGAAATGCCGATCGACGAGGGCCTCAGTTGGATTCGAAGTCTTGAATTATCGTCCCGAGATAAAAAAGTAGGAAGCGAAGTTCTCTCTCAGATCGAAAGACGCTTTTCTTTTCTAGAAGAAGTGGGTGTTGGTTACCTTACCCTCTCGAGACTTGCGAAAAGCCTCTCAGGCGGAGAGTTCCAACGCATTAATCTTGCAACTCAACTCGGTAACGGTCTTTGCGGAACGCTCTATATTTTAGATGAACCTTCGATCGGTCTTCACCCCTCCGACACGAACCGCCTCATTCGAGTCTTAAAAAGACTACGCGATCAGGGTAATACTGTCGTCGTCGTCGAGCACGATCTCGAGGTGATGAAGTCAGCCGACTGGTTAGTCGAACTGGGTCCACTTGCTGGACGAAACGGCGGGAGCTTAGTCGCCCAAGGTACGGCAGACACGCTCGCGAAAACTCCTACGAGTGTAACCGGAAAGTACATCTCAGGAGAAAAGAGAATTGAACGCATTCGTCCGATTCGATCGGAACCGAAAAGGTGGCTAAAGTTTACAGGATGTCGGGAAAATAATTTAAAAGAGATCGACGTCGATATTCCTCTCGATCGACTGGTCGTCGTGAGCGGAGTCTCGGGCTCGGGTAAATCAACTCTCGTCCATAAAACGATCTATAATGGACTTGCAAAACTTTTCTACCACGCGACTGAACCTGTCGGAAAATTCGAACGCCTTTATGGAGCAGACCAAATTAGCGGGGTCGTACTTCTCGATCAGTCTCCTATCGGAAGATCTTCCCGCTCTAATCCTGCGACCTACCTAAAGGCGTGGGATGAGGTTCGCCGAATTTTCGCAAATCAGTCGCTCGCGCTTCGCCGTGGATATACGACCCAGCACTTCTCGTTTAACGTGGACGGCGGAAGATGCCCCGTCTGTAAGGGTGAGGGCGAAGTTACACTCGACATGCACTTCATGGCAGAAGTGAAGCTTCCCTGTGAAGAATGCGGTGGCAGAAGATTTAAAAAATCCGTCCTCGACGTTACCTACCGAGGGAAGGATGTTTTCGGACTCCTCTCCACAACGATCGATGAGGCTTACGAACTTTTTCGCGATAACCCCACTCTTTCTAGAAAGTTCGGAATTCTTCGAGATGTGGGCCTGGGCTACCTCCAGGTCGGCCAAAGTGGCACAAGCCTCTCGGGTGGTGAATCCCAGCGCTTAAAAATCGCTGCCACGCTTGATGATCGTTCGAACGATAATCTTCTTTATATTTTCGATGAACCGACGACGGGCCTTCACCTCGATGATGTCCAGAAACTCCTTGGCGTGATCCAAGACCTGATCGACTCTCGCCAGTCCGTCATTATGATTGAACATCATCTCGATGTGATCGCACAAGCCGATTGGATTATCGATCTCGGTCCTGCGGGTGGTAAACGAGGGGGCGGATTAATCGCTGCTGGCAGACCCGACCAGATCCTTCTCGATCCAAACTCAGTGACGGGAGAAACGCTCAGAAACGCAGGTTATACGGAGATGCTCAGCGCATCTCACCGGGAATAAAAAAACCTCGGCGTGGACCCATCGTCCATCTCACCGAGGTTTCTTAACTCTGACTGATCAATTATTTTCGCGATTTCGACTGAATCGCATCGATCACTGAATCAGGACTCGGTTCGAGAAGAATTTCGATACGAATTTTTCCATCCTGGTTCCACGCCGTATATCGCGCGACTGCGACTATATTCAGCTTTTGTCCCTCGTAGCGTTTCCATTTTTGCTTGGAATCGTAGATTCGGTAATAAGGGTTATCTGCTCGAGAACGACTTCTTAACCAAGGATGATCGCTAAAGGAGATCTTTAGAAATGCATAATCTCCAGAAATCACGATCGTACCCGTTAAGATATAACGTTCGCCCAGAGCGAGCTCGGCTTTGGATTCACTCTTTAATCCACGAGGCGCTTCGCTTCCGCCCCCTTTTGCTGCCCATTTTTGGCAGTCTTTCTTTACGGATGCCATGCACGATTCTAATAAGTCGTCCGCTAAATCGAAATCATTTGCTGGAAGATCCATTGCGAATAGCATCGCCGCGCCCAGGACACTCCCAATACCCAACCATTTCAAGTTCATTTTCATACGATCCCCTTCTTCATTTCCGCACTTCCTCCGATGAAATGCACTTTTAGTCCCGGAGCAAGGCGATAGCCTTCCTTCCAGTTCAACAAATACTTCGGATGACGCATATCCGGCTCTATCAGCTTCCGAAGTCTGTTAATGTTATAATAAAGTTTATTATCATGCGATTCTGGACGGTACTTTTCGCTCCATACTCGTTCGATGATTTCTGCTTTAGAAAGACCCCGCTCAGAATCCGGAGCATCTTTATAATGAGATTCCGTGAGTGCTTCTAGGATCCCCAGAAGGACATACTGTTTTCCGAGATGGACGCCTTTTTTCTCACGTGTTTTCACTTCACACTTCCGAGAGTCGATCAATAAATCGACTGCATCCGTACTTAGCTTTTCACGTTCGGATTTTACAATCTGCTGAAGACTTCCATACTCAGCTCCCGATGCAGCCCGAGCGATAAGATCCAAATACCAATAAGCCTGCGCAAAATTTCTTAAATGCCTTTCAATCCTAGCATAGGCATAAAGAACATAGAGGTGAAAATACCAGTTCCGGTCAGCAAGCACTGCAGAGTGAGCTTTTTGGTACCAACTCCTTGCAAGTTCGTAATTTTTTTCGCGTTCAGCCCCAACACCCTTCACAATATAAAGGGTTGTCATCTCTGAATGAAAACCCATGTTTTCATATTTATGAATGAGATAGCTCGCAAGTGTATCCATGCGACGATGCAGTCTTCGGTCCATGAAGGTTGCGGCGATGGAGGCCATAATTTTCAAATAATATTTAAGTTCAGAATGGGAAAGATTTTCTAAGTCACGTCCCTGTTCGAAAGAGCGAAGGGAACGATAGAGAAAGGTTTGCGCTTTTCGAAAATCACCTTGATGAGTCGCAACCACTGCACGGTTATACCACACCAGAGCAAGCGTCTTTCCAGACGCTCCAACTAGATTTTTCTCGAGCTCCGCGTCCCACTTAGCAATAGCGGTTTCGTCTCTTGCTTCAGCAGCGAGACGAAGTAAAACAGCGATTGCCTCAACCAACGACTCGCGATCATTCGATTTTTTTGCAAGCTCAACCACCTCAAGAAAAGTTTCGCGGGCAATAGAAAGCTCGCACTTTTCTAAAAAAAGCTGTCCTCGACTGAGGAGCGCACGAATCGGAGATTCTGGTTGGGACAAAAGTGGCGGCATAAACTCCATACCGAAATTGACTGGATAATCAGGTAATTCTTTGAAAGTCTTAGGTCAAGCATGATTCTCCACAGCTTTCGCTATCCTCGTGATCTTTCAGAGAATAAAAATCACACTGCACCTCGACCTAAATTAATAATGCTGCACGGCATGGGTGGAAATGGTTCACTTTGGAGACCAATCGCTGCGTCACTGGAAGAAAAAGTCGACCTACTCTGTCCAGATCAGCGCGGACATGGTGGCAGCCTCCTTCCAGTGATCAAAAATTCTTTCGGTCCACTCGACTACGGCCGCGACCTCGTCGAAACGTGCGCCGCTGAAGCTTTCTCCCCTGCCTGGGTGCTCGGGCATTCGATGGGAGTTCGCTCTGCCTGTGGATATGCGAAGTTATCCCCCGACTCCATTTCTGGCCTCATTCTTGTCGACCTCGGTTTTTCTGGGGTCGCAGGTGGAGGCATTGGCGATCTACTCGCCGTCTTTTTAAAACACCTACCTAACTCATTTTCATCCCGAGCCGAAGCCCGTGCCTTTCTCGATGTACACTGTCCCGACCCTTCCATCGCTCAGTATTTACTGGCGGTTTCGAAGGTGAATTTAAAAACGCAGGAGGTCACTTTTCCGTTCGATCACGAAGCCCTTCTAAAAACGATCGAGGCTTCTCGAGGAAACGAATGCGGACCCTGGATGGAAGAGTTCGCAAAAAATACCGGTCGCCCCGTATTTGTCATCCGGGGTGAACGTAGCCTCGTCTATTCACAAGCTGAATACCTATCCGAGAAGGAAAAGTACTCGTCGATCCCTAACATCGATTTTAAAGAAATTTTCGGAGCAGGCCACGGACTTCCGTTTGAGAAGCGAACAGAATTCGTCGCACTCCTAAAACAGATCCTATCCTTGAGCTGAATCCCCGCCCACGACAGCAGGATTTGGATCGATTTTCGCCTTATCCGTCAATTTCTTAATCACATCGTTTAAGAGATCGCGCTCTTTCTTCGAGCGAAGTTGAGACTGAGTCTCCCCTTTTTCAGATTCAAATTTCGAAAGGTCGGGTTTTTTTGCAGAGGTGACGAGCACAACCGAGATTCGTGCTGCATTTTCATAAATTTTTGCCTGACCCACGGTGAGCCCTTTTTCAGAAAAAAGCTCCTTCGCAAGCTCAGGATGATCATTTGCACCCGCAACAAAACCCGATCCCTCAGTGGCATCAGGGATCTCGCGAACCGTGACACCAAAGGGTTTTAATACAGCGTTCACCGCATCGTCCGATTTTTTATCCGCTTTTAATAGGGCGACTACCTTCTGCGCAGCTGCTTTCGGGGTCAGAGTCGTAGCGGGAGCCGCAGCAGGGATAGAGACGATTTTATAAGTCCGCTGATTTTTAGAAAGGAGATACTCCTCTTTCGCTTCAGCATCCGAAACTCGAACCTGATTTGCAAAGCTTCTAGTCCAGTCTTGGACAGCCAGCTGTTCCCGAATCATCTTCTCAAACATTGCCGTGGAATAATGGTTCGCTTCAAGAACCCCACGGTATTGCGCTGGATCGAATTTTCCTTCTTTTTGGAAGTATGGGAGCGTCATAATCTCTTGACGAACCGCTTCATCACTCGGCGATCGTCCGCTATCAAGTGCTGCTTGCGCCATCAGCTTCTGCTGTACGATCTCTTGGAAAACGCCCTCACGCACACGGAACATTTTCATCTGCTCTTCGGTAACTTTTCCGCCCGTTAAGCCTTTTAGATATTCCATCTTCCGCTCTAACGCCCGGTTATAGTCGCCGATGGTGATCGGCTCACCGTTCACTTTTCCTGCCACGGCGCCGTCATGAAGGCCTCGAGTTGACTTCGGTCCGAACACCCCCTCAAACGCAAAGATCAGCGCGATGCAGGTGATGACTCCACCGATAATATAACTCCCGACTTTTCCACGCAGTTTACCGATCATAGACGTTGACACAGCCTTTCTATTTCTTGGAAGATCATTCAAAGACTTCTCTATGATTAAATACCTGAAAGAATATCGCTTTTACATCACTCTCTTTCTCTTCCTGCTCATTCCTGTGATCGCGCTCGATACTTCGACCCGATCACCGCGAGAATACCATTTTTATGACCGCGTCATTTTAACCATAACCTCACCGATTCAAACCGCGATTTCCTGGACACTCGAACAGGCCGTCGATTTTTCCCAAGGTTATGTCTACCTCTGGAATGTGCGCGCCCAGAACACGCATCTCTTTGAAGAGAACCGAAAACTCTTAGGCCAAATCGCGGGACTTAAAGAAGCCCAAAATGAAAATGTTCGTCTCCGCGAGATTTTAAATTTCCAAGAAAAAATGAAACTTGAAACCGTTATCGCTCGTGTGATCGCTAAAGACGTTTCAACCGAGTTTAGAGCCATCCGATTAAACCGAGGTGAAAGTGCGGGGATCAAAAAAGGAATGGCCGTCATCACCTATGAAGGAGTCGTGGGTCGGGTTCTCCGCACCACTTCTACCACCGCGGATGTCGTCACTATTCTCGATCTCCTATCAGCTGTCGATGCTGTAGGGGAGCGATCGCGCGCGCGCGGTGTCGTCGAGGGATTAACCGATGAGCTTTGCCAAATGAAGTTCACCCTCCGTACGGACGATGTACAGGCGGGTGACTTTCTCCTTTCATCTGGGCTTGGGGGAATTTTTCCAAGAGGAGTCGCAGTCGGAACGGTATCAAAAGTGAAGAAAAAGCAATTTGGAATTAGCCAGGAAATCGAAGTAAAGCCTGCTGTTGATTTCACAAAACTCGAAGAAGTCATGATCGTTCTCGACCAGAAAGTTGAAGTTTTAGAAAAACCAGTGGAACCCAAACCTGTAAAGACCGAGAAGGCTCAAGAAAAAACTTCCTCGAAACCCAAGAAAAACCATTCACCGGCACCGCCTCCCTCCGGGGGGAACGAGTGAAGAGTCTTATTCTTCGCACACTGAACGCCCCACTATTCGTGCTCATGATGGCAGTGGCCATTGCGATCCAGAGCTCTCTCTTTAACTCTTATCCCCTCTGGTATTTTCAACCCGATGTTATTCTGATTTCCGTTATTTGGTGCGCATTACGAAGAACCCTCACTGAAGGTGGAGTTTTAGTTCTTATTTTTGCGTCACTCATAGAAACCCACTCCAGTGCTCCGGTTGGATTTTTTCTCTGTATTTATATGGCCATCTATTTAGGGATTCGTGTTTTTTCACGTTTCTTCGTGATCTCGCAGTTTGCTTCTCTCCTCGCAGTCACGATTGGCGCAGCACTGATTTGGAAGATCCTCGTTGTTTCACTTCTTGCCGTTTTTGATCGTGCAGGAATACACCTCTTTCATTTTCTCATTACAACGCTCCCTTTTATTGCGATCGAGGGGTTACTCGGGTTCTGGTTTTATAAGGTGCTCGATTCTTTTGACCGCGCGACGACAAAATCTGAAAGTTCAAGGCAACTGATCGAAGATGAACTTCTCGTCGAGGAAGGGCTTTAAGAAAATGTCCTTTTTAGGTCAAGAAGAACAAATCCGAGAACTCCAAGACCGTTTTCGCTACCTCTATTTTGCACTGGCTCTCGGTGTCGTCATCCTTTTTTCCCGACTCGTTTATCTCCAAATCTATAACGGAGAAAAAATGCGTCAGTATTCAGAAGAAAATAGAATCAAAAAAGTAAAGATCGCGGCCCCACGGGGGATGGTGTTTGATCGAAACCGAACTCTTTTACTCGATAACCGTCCTGCATTTGATCTTGAGATTATCCCTCAGTACCTCCGAGAATCGAAACGCTCTAAAGAAACGCTCTCTCTTCTCGCCTCGCTCATTAAAATGAAGGAAGAAGAAATTTATTCCGTGCTCGAAAAAATGAAAAATCAACCCACCTTTATTCCCATCAAGGTGAAAGAGGATCTGACTCGCGAAGAGGTCGCGCTCATCGAGGCTTGGAAGATCGACATGCCAGGGGTTCAGATTCAACAAGAAATTAAAAGAACCAACCTCTATGGCGATGTCGCCGCACACCTCCTCGGGTACATTGGGGAAGTCAGTGCGACTGAAATTCCGATCCTCAATAAATCCGGTGAAAATTACAAACTGGGTGACTCGGTTGGAAAATTTGGAATCGAACAAAAACTCGAAGATGTCCTTCGAGGCGAGGACGGCGAAAAACTAGTCGAAGTCGATGCCCTTGGACGAATTAAACTCGATAAGAATAAGGGAAGAGTTCTAACAAACACGCTTGAAAAACTAGCAACCCCTGGAAAAAACTTGATCCTCTCAATCGATCAAGACCTCCAAATGGCCGCGCTAAAAGCATTCGGAGATCGTGCGGGTGCAGCAGTGGCAATCGATCCGAAAACGGGTGAAATTCTATCCATGATTTCACGACCCGCGTTCGATCCTACTGCCTTTTCGCGCGGAATTCCCGCAGCACTCTGGTCCCAGCTCGTGAATAATGAAAACCGTCCCCTACGTGATAAAACGATCCAGGATCACTACCCACCAGGTTCCGTTTTTAAAATTATTACCGCTGTGGCCGGACTTGAAGAAGGTGCAATAGATGAACGCACTCTATTTAACTGTCCGGGCAAAATTATGTTCGGGGGACGAGCATTTCACTGCCACAAAAAAGAAGGACATGGGAATATTGATGTTCGAACTGCCATTTCGAAGTCGTGTGACGCTTTCTTTTATAAAACTGCACAACGCTTGAAGTCCGTCGATGATATTGCCAAGTGGGCATTTTATTTAGGTCTTGGACGCCGTACCGGAATCCCACTCGCTCGCGAAGTGCCGGGTTTAATTCCCACAGAAGAGTGGAAACAAAAAAGGTTAAGCCAACAGTGGAATCCCGGCGAAACACTCTCGGTCGCTATCGGTCAGGGCTACGTCCTCACCACAATTCTCCAGCTTGCTAATACGTTCGCATCGATTGCAAATGGTGGAACCCAATATCGGCCTTTTTTCGTAAAACGCATTGAATCGATTGATGGCCAGGTCATTTCGGAGTCAAAACCCGAAGCCCTCGATCAGCATCGCTTAAAGCCATCGACCGCGCGTGCCATTCGAGACGGCATGTTCGATGTGGTGAACTCTCCCGGTGGAACTGCTTATCCTCAGCGTCTACCTGGAATGGATTTTGTTGGAAAAACAGGAACAGCTCAGGTGATTAATCTCGCAAAAGACCGCGTTTACTCTAAGTGTGAAAACATGAAGTATTCTCAGCGCCACCACGGAATTTTTGCGGGCTATGCACCTGCCGATGACCCAAAAATTGCTGTGGCTGTTATAGCTGAACACGGCTGCCATGGAGCTACCGCTGCTGCACCGGTAGCGAAGGCAATTATCGAAACCTATTTAAGAAAACTCGACCCTGCGAAATACAGTCCTGAAGCCATCACTGCTCGACTGGAATCGGATAAAGCGTTGAAAAAATCGATCAAGACGAAAACTGTGATCCCAATTAGAAGTGCTACCGAAAACGAAGAGGATGTCATCCAAAGCGATAATGAAACCCTTCCTGGAGTCCAAGTCGAATGAGCTACACCTATTCTGAAAGCCGTGAAACCCAAGACCCTACACAGAATCGCTATGGCTTCTATGATGAAGAGCTTAAAAAGTTTAATTGGAACATGCTCATCCTCGAGTTCATCCTCGTCGGAATTGGCATTTGGAATTTAGTTTCTGCCACTGCAGTCGAAGATAAATCGATGGGACTATTCAGAAACCAACTCATTTGGTTTGGGATCGGACTGATCATCACCGCTGTTATTTTGATGATTCACTATTCCTTTCTCTCTCGCGTCGCTTTTATTGTTTATTTTGCGAATATTTTACTTTTGGTTGCCGTTCTCGTTATCGGTAAATCGAGTCTGGGAGCCCGTCGCTGGATCGGTATCGGAAGTTTTACCATCCAACCCTCTGAATTCATGAAGGTGGCCATGGTTCTTTGCCTTGCAAAATATTTCGAGACTGACCGTAAAGTGGGTGGCTATGGGCTTAAAGATTTAGCATTGCCTACGCTGCTGGTCGCTGTTCCAGCATTTTTGATTATGCTTCAGCCGGACCTTGGAACAGCGATGATCATCCTCCTGACTTTTGGAACGATGATGCTTTTCATTAAAATTAAACCGAAAGCTCTAGTCACTCTTGTATTGATTTTTGCTACTGCCCTTCCCGTCGTTTATAAATTCGGTCTAAAGCCTTACCA
>JBGSHQ010000368.1:0-2539 GCA_041752095.1 Bdellovibrionia bacterium | reverse complement strand
ACGATATTCCCTTTAAAATCGGCGCCATCGAAAAGGGATGGATGATTAAAATCGATAACGGCATGTCGCCTGATGGTGGGAGTCATCCGGGGAGTTTACTGAAGTTCGGCACACCCTCAGAAATGACTGTAAATAAGCTCCCTAATGTTGAAGTCATAAACGATCAGGGTGCTCTAGGTTTACTGAAAATTGAATAAGTTTTTGCCACTCATGATCCTGGCATTAATCGTCCAGAACGCCTTTGGAGACAGTGAATCACGCCAGCCAGTTCGGTGGGGTGAGATTCACGAATCCGAATACTGGAGGCTCGGAGTTATCGCTGCTGGAGCTCTCGGGTCTTACTCACTATCGAATCAGGGATCGGGTGGCTGGCAAGGCGGAATTCTTTTTGATAATTCGGTTCGAGGATCATTTCGTGCATCGACACGTGATGGGCGTGATCAGGCTTCTCGATTCAGTGATGTGGGTGCACTGCTGAGTATCTCGTCTCCGCTTTTACTCGATGCCGGATTTTTCCAGTGGTGGAACCGAGGCGATCGAAGCGGAGCTCTACGAACCACGTTCATTACAGTCGAATCCCTTTTATTTACAGCCTTTACTTCTGAGCTCACAAAACGCGGGATCCAGAGAAAACGCCCCATACAGAGTTCATGCGAATCAGGTGAAGTCGATGATTCGGACTGTAATACGGAAGATTCCACGCGGAGTTTTTTTTCCGGGCATACTGCGATGGCCTTTACCGGAGCAGGTTTAGTCTGCAGAAATCACCGGTCGCTTAATTTAGTGGGTGAAAATACGACTACAGATTTCGTACTTTGCGCCAGTGCTTTGGCGGTCGCGACTACGACGGGAGTGCTTCGGATCATAGCGGATAAGCACTATAGTTCCGATGTGCTCGTTGGCGCATCTATTGGATTTTTTTCGGGTTATTTTCTTCCCGTGCTGTTTCACTCACCTGAGTCTTCGAGCGGTAGCTTCATGGTCCTTCCTCTGGGGCGCGACGCGGTTTCTTTAGTTAAAACTTTCCGGTTTTAGCCTCAGCTTTCCAGGAGTTACATCCGAAGAGAACTCTAGGGAAATTCTGAAATTATGTCTGAACAGCTCGCACTTAAGAAAAGCAATAGCGATGAAATACAGGATGTCGCTCATTACGCGCGTGAATGGCTTACTCAGGCATTTAAAGCACAAAACACTGAACGCTACCGATTTCATAATCTCAAGTACCTCTTAGACGTGATGGAAGAAGCAGGGTGGATCGCTGAGAAAGAGGGGTGCGATCCTGTTACGAGGGAGCGCGCAGTGCTGGGCGCTTTATTTTCATGGAGTGGTTTTTCACAGGGGCACCCGGCTATTGCGGAAAAAAGTCGAGCACTTGCTCAGGAATTTCTCTCGCAGGCGAATTATCCAAACGAAGGAATCCTCGCGATCACCGACGCTATTTATTCACTGCATGAGAATGATGTTCCCATCACTCGAGTCGAATCGATCATTCGTGATGCTACGGTTTCTTACCGTGCAAAAAGAAAATTTAAAAAACGGTTCGGACTCCTTCGTGAAGAGATGGAAATTTTCAGTGATAAGGAATTTTCAGATATCGAATGGTCGCAGTACATTAATGGCGTACTGAATTCGACTCATTTTTATACTGAGTCTGCTAAGCAGGAGTATCTAGGCCGCATTCAGCAGAATATTCGTTCTCTCAGTGAGGAATTAAAAGATTTAATCGATGATGGGGATTACAGAAGTGGGGGGCGATTCTTAGAGCGAGGAGTGGATACGCTCCTTCGAAATCAGACTCGTTACCACATGTCGCTGGTTTCGCTAGCGGACCGAAAAGCCCAAATGATTATTGGATTTAATACGATCTCGCTCTCGATTCTTTTTTCAAAAGTTCTGACCCAGGTGGAAATGCATCCGATTTATAGCATCCCGTTTGGGATCTTAATGTTAGCGAACCTGATTACAGTGATTCTCGCAGTGTTCGTGATTTCTCCCACAACCCCGAAAAAGCACCGAATGAATGATGAAGATCTTTTCACTCATGATCGATCGATCATGACAGAAGTCATCTTCGCCGAGATGAAATACGAAACCTTTAAGACCGGGATTCAGCAAACGATCGCGAGTGAAGAGTACGTGTACGACTCGATTTTTCGTATGCTTTACGAAACCGGGAAGGTCATTAAAAAGAAGTTTCGTTTCTTAAAATACGCGTATCGAATCTTTATATTTGGCGTGGTTGGATCGACGTTCAGCTTTATCGTGATTCATCTCCTAGGCATTGATTAGTTAGGGCATCTCTGTCCCTAGGCTTGGACAAATAGTCCCACCCCTAAAAACAAGCTCAATGCACTTCATGCTGGATATGCACTAACTTATTGATATTAAATAATATTTTTGCTTCTAGGAGGTTCGCACTTTGGTCTACTCATTGCTAATCACTCATTCATGTTAAAATTAAAATTGAGTGGGGCGTTCGTCGCGGGGCTTTTAATTATTCTAGTTCAGTGGCCAGTTCTTGGAGTCGCTTATACGGAAA
>JBGSHQ010000367.1:0-9521 GCA_041752095.1 Bdellovibrionia bacterium | reverse complement strand
CAGAATACGAGTGCCACTGAAAAACCAGGGACGATGCTCTTACCGACCGGAAAAAAAGCAGCTCCGACTAAAGGCCCATAAATTCGCTTTTTATAATCCCGCTGAGTCTCATCTACAGATTCCCATCGATGTGGGAAAATAAAAGGAGTAAGCGACGACAGCGCTGCGCCGATCGAAAGGTACTTCGAGAAGTCCGTCGCGGGTGAAGATGCCGTCATATAGGCTCCTGCGCCTAAATTCGTAAGTGCGGAAATATACTTTAAGCGCCTAGCCAGTGAACCAGCTGCACGAATCTCTTCTTCAGTCTTTCTCTCTCTCAGAAGTTGTTCCCTCTGATTTTTAGCAGGCATAGCAGAAACTTCGCGGGATGCGGTACTGTAGGGTTGCGCTCGGTCTAATATTCCGACGGTGACTGCCCACCAGGCTGCGCCCACTCCCATTCCAACCCAAGGTGCGTATTTAGCGCCTGAATTCTGTGCATCACTATCCGGTTTCGTCCCTGAAACCTGAAGGACCACACCCGCCACGAAGTTCATCGTCGCTGGAACGAGAAGAGGAATATGGTTTTGCCAGGTTCGACTCGCTTCATTTGCTGCCTCAGAAACGAGTCGTTCACTCGCTCGTGGAACTACGGATAATTCGGGGTATTCAAGCTCAGTTCCAGCGAACGCAGAACTCGTAATAAGAGCAATAATAGGCAACGAAAATTTCAGAGGTTGGTTTTTTTTCATGATTCCTTCTATGATGAAATGAAACATATCGAGTTGCAAGGAGACGCAATGACCTTCAAAACTAGGATCATCAGAATATTGACGATGTTACTTTTAATTTCCTCCGCACAGGCGGGCGTCCAAACCGCATCGATTACGAAACTGATGGGCAGCGTTCAAGTTTTCACTCACCCATCCAAAACTCTCCCCACTAAAAAAGATAATGCCGATGGGTCTACAGCCCTTTTCGAAGGCGAATACTTCCAAGTCCGAGATGCAAAAGTTGGCGATCAGGTCGAGGAAGGAAATATTCTTCGTACGAAGCCATCATCGCGTGCCCGCGTGGTTTACGAAAACGGAGATCAAATTCTAGTCGCCCCAGGTACTGCATACCGAATTCACTGGGAACCGAAGACGGATACTGCTGCAGCGCTCGACCTCATGTACGGAAAAATCCGTGGGGTCGTTTCTAAAGAAGGTCCACGCAGTAAATTTACCATCCGCACGAAGGCAGCCACCCTCGGTGTACGCGGGACCGATTTTTTCGTGAGTGAAAATCCGTCAACGGGTGAAACCCAGGTTTCCGTTATCCGGGGCTCGGTCGAAGTGAAGCCAGTCGTGGCCGCAGGCAAACCACCAGCCGCTCCGATTGAAGTAAAAATGGGATACACCGTATCGACCACTTCACCGACCGTAACTGCTGATGCTTCCGAACTCGCAAAAGCAGAACTAAAGGCAACTTCAAAAGAAGAGTTTGCCGTGATTGAAAAAATTTCTTCCGTACCGGCGGCGGAGCCCACAGGAGCAAAAACGGAGATAAAGACGGACAAGAATATCGAGAAGCTCGAAAAGAAGGCCATCGAAACGACTGCGAACGATATTAAAAACTATCAGCCTGAACTTTATGCAAAAGTTTCTGGCTCGCTTTCGAAGATGAGTTCGGTCGAAGATTTAAATGCGAAATCTCTTTCGAATCTTTCGGTGAATGCTCCATCACGCCCAGTTAAGAAACGAAAACCGAATCTCCGCGAGATGGATACGGATGAGGATCAGGATCCTTATCGTCAGTATTTTAAGATGGAGAATTAGGTATTCAGAATATTTCAAAATGAAAATAATTATATTTGCCTTACTCGCATCACTTAACGTTATGACCACTAATGCTGACGACGGCGCCGCAGAAGTTGGGGCCGGAAGTGTCGAGTTTAAAAAAACAGATGCAATCTCGATGGATACTGAGGATCTTTTCTTAAGCCAAGACATTGTTCGTATAAAGTTTGGCTTTAGAAATAATTCTCATTCAGATTTTAAAACCACAGTCGCTTTCCCTCTTCCGCCTTTTGGTGCATCTGATCCAACAGGCAATGGTATAAATAGCCATTTTGCGTACGGAGTTGCTAAAACATTTTCTGTTATTTCGAATGGGAAAAAAATAACTCCAAAAATCGAAATAAGGGCTTGGAATGAATCCAAGGAAATTACAACCTTCCTTAAAAAATATGGCATCCCGCTCGAAGATGAGGGAAAAATTCTTCACGCATTCAATAAACTTTCGCCAGCTGACAAGAAAAAATTTGTTGATGCCAAACTCATTACGGAAAACATAGAAAATAAAATGAAAGATACGGGTGTTATGCAACCCACGGGCACAACCTGGGTGGATGATACATCCAAGATCACCTACGAAGATCCAAGTTGGGAAATCCGAAAAATCTATTACTGGGAACAAACCTTTCCTGCAAAGTCGATCACCACTCTTGAGCACGAATATACCCCTGGTTTGGGAAGTGGGTATACGTGGTCAATACCTATGCCCGAGGAAATAAAAAAATTCTGTGTCGATTCAACAACTCAGAATACAATAAAAAAAGTTTTAACTGACTCTGCAGAGAAGGCCAAAAAAGAAAAAAAAGACTCGGATCCTCCCCTGATGGGAGTGTCAAATTTGAAGTATATACTTCTCTCTGCAAATACTTGGTCGGGCCCCATCAAAGAATTTAAAATGACCGTTCAAAAGAGAGCCGAAAAAGATATCGTTTCTTTCTGCATGGATAATGTTAAAAAAACTGGTCCAAAAACTTTTCAGGTTAATTTAAAGAATTTTACGCCAACAAGAGATCTCGATATTCTTTTTTTATCGGGGTACTGAATTATCCCCAAACCCCCATAAAGAGAGAGGTTTTTAATTTTTTAGAAATGGTGCTCGGGACTCGCCTTCGCCCTCTCGCTCCTGCTCGAGAGACTCGGCATGGACATTTTCCTGAGCCGCACCTCCTGTGCAGCTCCCCGCGCCGGACCGCTCCGCGCTCCTCAGCGGCCGTAAAATCTCGTCCAGTCCCGAGCACGACTTCACCTCTCGAGTAAGAAATTAGGCGCGGCTATTTTTCCTGCTCTTGCCGAGTTGGGAGGCAGGATGCCTTTTAAGGGTCCCATGAGCGCATGGATGCGCGTCGAGCGTAAGAGCAGGAAAAATAGCCGCGCCTAATTTCTTATTGGAGAAGAAAAATGGTGCTCGGGACTGGACTCGAACCAGCACACCTCTCGGTACACGCCCCTCAAACGTGCGTGTCTACCAATTCCACCACCCGAGCACACGACGAACAAACAAACAAAACTGAGGGTATAAAAGGAATTAGCGGATGGCGGGAGCAGAATCAAGCCGGAACTTGCTTAAGCAGCAGATGAAGCTTTTCCAGACGCTATTTCGTCGGCAAAATCCGTATCGTGACTCATGACGAGGCGAGTCGCTTCTTCGCTATGCCCATACTTCTGGAGCGATTCCACAGCATAAGTCAGATAGATCTCGCGGTTCATTCCCACGGATAAAGCCTGCTCAAACGCCGTCATCGCTTCATCTATCTTCTGAGTCATGAGCAGATAGCGGCCGAAGACAGAAAGCGCAGAAGCGATATGCTTTTTCACATCATCTGGCTTTTCTTCCTGCCCCACATAAACCTCAAACCAAGTCTTCACATCGAAATAATTTCCAGTCGAAATCGCAAGGCGAATCGCAAGTTTTAGTCGGTCAATATTTTCAGGAAATACACCGACGAGTCTGCGAAGGACTTCATAACTCTCATCTATTTTTTTCTGACCATAAAGTAGATCAAACATCGCTTTTAAACATTTACAGTGAATCTGATTCAGCAGAATCCCCTGCATAAATTCCTGGCGGGATTCCTCAAGAAGTCGCTTCATGATTTTAACTTGGCCCGCGTAAAAATGAGCGCTCGATGGAGAAGGCCCCAGTTCTTTTGCTTTTTCGAAAAGCTGCCCGGCTTGTTCTAAATCCCCTTCAAAGAGTCGGGACTTCCCTAGATTCAATATTTTTCGAAACTCATCGGGCTGAACTTTTTCAGTCAGCGCCTGAATGAATTCACTTTTAAATTCTTCGCTCGAAAAGGGCTTTAAGCAAAACCCATCCACATCGGTTTCAACCGCACGCCCAACTCCTGCTTGCGAAGAGTTCTGACTGATTAGAAAAACGAAGACTGTTTCAGGAGTGTTTTTAACCAACTCTTCCTGAATCGAATCAAGCGTACGCATCCCCAGTGAATCATCAAAAAGGATCGTCGTGATCCCTTCACTTTTTATGAGCTGAAGGGCTTCAGCTCCGTCTTTCGCCATAATGATTTTGCGTGTTTCAAATCCCATTTCGACCGCGATTTTCAGCATATATGCGCGATGAACGGGATCTAAATCCGCAATAAGTAGCTTCCGCTCACGAATGATTTCTTTCGTGTCGATTCCACTCGCCTGCTTTTTTGAAGGATCACGCGCCTTTTGCATATTTGAAGAACTCCTTCAGTTCTTTAAATCGCTTAGCAACCATTTGCATTGCGGCTTCAAATCGAGTCCGATTACCCTCGTTAAACTCAACATTAATAAATCCAGCATCCGCTATTCCAACGACTTTACCCTCGATCCGTAGAAGATGACCTTCGTTCCCATGAACAATATCCGCTTCAATCGAAATATGGTCGCCCACTTCCCAAATGGAAGACGAGCATTCAAAAGTCGCTCTCGCATCATCGATTTCCATCGGGTGAATGGAGAAAGCTTTTTCGAGTGGATTTCCATTTCGCGAGGTCGCCTTAAAGGAAAGCTTCACCTTTTCAAATGACTTTTTACCTGCAGTGAGTCCAGGCTGGTCAACATCAGCAAGGCCAAGCCGCATCGCTACTTGTTTATCGACCGTTAAAACACTTCGCTTTCCAAGTCGCTTCTCAATGTCGATCGCTTTCTTAAAAGCATCAGGATCATTTCCACCGGGGATATAAAGAAGGTCAGGAGAAGCCATTCCTGGATTCACAATCCGGTTCTCCCACTTCACACGAAAAGCTTCAGTAATTCGGAGCGTAAATTCAGTATCACGGTAGGGGCGGAAAAGGATCCCATCAATATGGACAGAAGCCGAAAGTTTTACAAACTCACGATTTTTACCTTCTGTGATCGCAAAAAGAAAAAACCCGAGCGCCCCAAATTTATTTTTCATGGAGGTATGGATTTTTTTAAAATGCTCCACCCCGATCGAATCATCGATAAAAAGAATCGCAGATTCGGATTCTTGAATAATTTTTAAAGCATCATCCCCATTATATGCAAATAAAATTTGCTCACGTGGGAATCCAACACTCGAAAGCATGTCGCGCATTTTCTCTAAACGCGGAAGATCGATATCCGCAAGAACAATGGACTGATTTGCCATCCACTCTGACTTGATGAGTTTTTCATTTTCCTTAGTCATGACTACGCACCCTTTGCCACTTCAAAAAAATCTCTTAACTCAAGTTGTCGCTGCTGAATCATCGTTAAAATCGAATCAAGCTCAGCGAGTGAACTTCCGGAAAACTGACCGCTTGAAAGAGTTCCTGCTCCATCGATCTTATCAACCGTACTTGCAACCCATTCGATCTCAAATCGTCTTTCAACGTCACCCAGTTTAAAGTGGATCGAAAGGATCATTTTATCGTTTAATGCAACCCATTCGGCTGGAATTTCAAAAGTCGAACTCGACTTCGTCATTTCGATCACATGAATAGGCGTTTTCAAAGTAACGGGTTGGCCGTTCCGAAGTCGAATCGAAACATTGAGGATCAGTTTATCAAAACTTTTTGCTCCTGAGGTGAGGCCGGCCTGAGTGACGTCCTCGAGTCCGATTTTTCCACCGACTTCGGAATCAGGGGTCAGTGAATTTCTCCACTTCGCTTTTGCCTTAGACTGATCGATGCGCACATCTTTGGATTTAAACGCGGCACCAACTGCATCTTCGTGCTGATTCCATCCACCCGTGGGCTCATCGCGCGAGAGATCACCCTGGCGATATGCCGGCCCCCCCTGCTCAAACCCGGGTCCACCCTGGCTGGAATAATCACCTGGCGTCGACGTGTTTTCTGCACCCCGCTCGAAATTTCCTCGAACGGACTCTCCTTCCTCTTGTTTAGAGAGTTTCATCGACGCTTCATAGGTCGCCTGAATTTTTGGAATGTATGCCTTCGCGGTTTCGGAGTTTTCGTAAACTTTCACTTTTCCAAGAGCTGGAGACTGGATCCTGACATATTCTGGCTCGCTCTCACCTTCTGCATAAAAAGCAAGATACGGAAATTTCGATACAAAATTCCAAAGCGTTTTCTGCCAAACGAATTCCGGCTGTTTTCCAAAAAAAATCCAACGCCCTGCCCGTGGCTGGAATGTGGTGTCGGTCGCAACTCGGGGTTTCCAAATCCAACCCCGCTCACCCTGACGTTCGTACTTCGTTTCTTCCCAGAGTCCTGCAGAAGGACCAGGACCCATCATATCGCATAACCAACGACCCATGACGAATCGAACGTTACGAGCATTCGGGATCCACCAAAAATCAGACATGTGATCAAACGCTTTTTCCCAAATGATCTCGTTTTGATTATTTTCACGAGATTGGCGATTATTTGCTGCCGCTCGTGATTCACTCGCAAGATTTGCAGCCCCTGCTGCTTTTTGATTTTGAATCCTTTGGAACGACTGAGTGACTAAAAGTAGCGCATTCTTAATCTTATGATTAAGGGCACGGATATTCATGTTATAGTCGACAATATCCGTTACACCCTTGGACTTAAGGAGCGCGATCACACGCGGGTGATTCATTCCATTTAGAACGATTGTGCGAAGCAGCCCTGACTGAATTCTTTTTTCGACTTGGGTTAAGACGTTTAAAACATCAACGAGTTCTTCCTTCTGATGAAGGGAAATCACGAGAACCGTGAGATTCGTTTCTTCTACTGATTTTAGAATGATGCTCGAGTCCGATAACACTTCAGAGGCAAGCCGACTTTGCTGCGATTGGAGCTGTTGTACGAACGCACCCATCACCGGAGGCTGCACGAGACTCTTCGAGTAGATAACGACTTTTACGCGATCAGGATTTTTTGCGGATTGATCCATCTAGAATCTAATCGGTAAGGACCCCAACTTTCTAAATAGATACGCAGTTAAATGTTACTATTTTAGCGTCATTTTTTTGTCAGACCGTCTTCGCTTTTAGCTTCGAATTCTGAAAACTATAAAAGAAGTAGATGACGAGCCCAATAAAGAGCCAGAGACCAAACCGAATCCAGTTTACCCAGCCGAGTTCGGTCATGAGGTAGCCGGTCGTGAAAACACCCAGTACTGGAATCAAGGAAAGATTCTTCCGAAAGGATCCAACCACGAGCCACGCCATCCCGAGAAGATAAGCAAGAAGTGGAATCTTGTGTTTAACCACTTCCCACTCTCCGCTCCGCAGTGAGGCGAAGAAATCAGAAATCGTCACTGGGCTGATCATCTTCACTGTCATGAAGGTGACGAAAAGGATCGCTGGAAATATATATTTCGCATTCACATACGGAATCCGAAATTTTCCGGGCTCATGCGGACGATGTGGATCCATCGTAAGCACGCCGATACTGACGAGTAAGAACGCTGCTAGAGTTCCGATCGAGGTGAGATCTGTAACCTCTGTGAGGTTCATAAATAAACAAGGAATCCCTACTAGAAATCCCGTAACGATCGTCGCAAACCAAGGAGTCTTATGCTTCGGGTGAAGTGCTGCGAATATAGGAGGAAGAAGTCCATCGCGGCTCATCGCCATCCAGATCCGGGGCTGACCGAGTTGAAAAACGAGAAGAACGGTAAAGAGTGCAACAACCGCGCTGATTGAAATCACGCCTGCAATCCAGTTCACACCCGCACCTTCAGGTCCGAAAACAAATGCGAGCGGATCACCAACTCCAAGTTTTGAAAAGGGAACCATCCCGGTTAAAACAAGCGACACGAGGATATAAAGGACTGTACAGATCCCAAGCGAATACATCATCGCGCGCGGTAAATCGCGCTGAGGATTTTTGCACTCCTCTGCAGTCGTCGAAATCGCATCGAATCCGATGTAAGCGAAGAACACTCCACTCACCCCTTTCAACACTCCACCTACCCCATTTGGCATAAACGGCGACCAGTTCTCAGGCTTCACGTAAAAGGCTCCGAGCATGATCACGAGTGCAAGAACCATGAGTTTTAAAAGCACCATCGCGTTTGCCACTCGCTTCGATTCCTGAATCCCAAGGTAAACGACCCAGGTCACAAGCACGACCACTGCAAGTGCCGGCAGATCCGCAATAAGCGGAATCCCAAACACATGGGGTGCAGCTTCGAAAGCTTGATAGCCTTCGATTTGGACACCACTCAGTCCGGCTTTCGCAAGATCTACTGCCGCCGTCCCCTTCGCGAGTAAATCAGTGACCGCATCATGGCCACGGAGTGCAGTTAAATAGTCCATCGAAAGGTAGAGCGGAAAATTGATTCCGTACCCTTTAAGAAAGCTCGTAAAATAATCGCTCCAGGAGATGGCGACCGCGATATTTCCGATCGCATACTCCATGAGCAAGTCCCAGCCGATGATCCAAGCGACAAGCTCACCCAGACTTGCGTAAGCGTAAGTGTAAGCTGATCCAGAAACGGGAAGTTGGGAGGCGAACTCGGCATAGCAGTAGGCAGAGAAACCGCACGCAATAGCGGTAAAAATAAAGAGGAAGACGACTCCAGGGCCACCACTCGAAGCGGCAGAGCCGATCGTCGAGAAAATTCCAGCTCCAATGATCGCCGCAATTCCAAAAGAGGTCAGGTCGACTACTGTGAGGGTTCTTTTCATCGCACCCGGTTTACTCTGCCCATCGGGCATCACTTCTGAATCCCGGACAATATCGGAAATTGATTTTTTACGAAGCAGCTGGCCGACTAGACTCGAGTTTTTCATCGACATTTATTCCCTCTCCGACCAAAATAAACCTAAACCAGCCCGAAAGGAAACTCATGAGTCTCTTTATTAAGAAGGATCTCGACCGTCTCATTGCTGATGCTAACGACCCCGAACTGGCCGAGCCCGGTCACGGAGGCTCAGGTGGCGGAAAACTTGCCCGGCATCTAACGGCGTGGAACCTCACCATGCTCGGAGTGGGCGCGATTATCGGAGCCGGGATTTTTTCACTCACGGGTATGGCTGCCGCTAATTACGCGGGCCCTGGAATCGTGTTTAGCTTTGTTTTAGGCGGAATTTTGTGTGCTTTTGCAGGACTTTGCTATGCCGAGATGGCAGCGATGGTTCCGGTTTCGGGCTCGGCGTATGCCTATTCCTACGCCACGATGGGCGAATTTATTGCTTGGATCATTGGCTGGGATTTAATTCTTGAATACGCTTTCGGTGCCGTAACCGTTTCGGCCGCTTGGTCGGGTTACTTCACTTCGCTCATGACGAAGACCCTCGGCATCCACGCATCCGATTCGATAACGCGGTTCACTAAA
>JBGSHQ010000366.1:0-4541 GCA_041752095.1 Bdellovibrionia bacterium | reverse complement strand
CAAGACCATAAGGGCCTGGTTGAACAATGTACCCAGTAAAATACGCCTCTTCTTATCGAAGGAGACGAGCTTTGAGCGGCTGAGGACCGTGTTAATTTCACGTCGCAGCTCCTCGCTCATCAGTACTAGGAATTCGCCTGTGATCCAAGCCTGGAGAATTTTTTGAGGCGAGCCGCCCGCAATTAACGCGCTGACAACGATATTCGTATCAACGACGACTCGTTTTACGCTCACGCCTTGCTTCCTTCTGAGCTTTTACCGCCGCGTTCATGGCTACCTTTGGTGTTATAGAGGAACTCTTCACTTCTGCCTTTATATCAGCAAGGGCCGCGAGCGCATCTTTTTGTTCCTTGGAAAACGACTTACAAAGCTCCTGAATCCCACGACGGATTAGTTCGGCCATCGAGACGCTTTGGATATAGGAGAGCTTTTTTAGTGTCTCAACTTCGGACTCTTCCAGATAAACAGTGGTGCGTTTCAACATAGCAGCCTCCAATAACGACATAATGACATATATATGTTATTATGTCGAACAATGAATTCTTGCCCTACTTTCAACGGCTTAAGCGCGCCCCGATGAAACGCCCTTCGTCTTTTTATAGACGATCGGAGTCGGAATGTCCGAGAGCTACGGGCGGCTTCGCGCGCCCTACGCCCTCAAACATTCCGACAAATCCGGGAAACAAGGGTAAAAGGGTTAAAGGGCCAAGCGTTACGGGGTCCTCACCAGGCGGAAACCCAGATTGCTGCTGCGACCGGAAGCGTCGTAGTAGTAACGACTCGCCGACCGGCAGCTCCGGGCATCGTTGAACCAGCCGCCGCCACGGATCACGCGGTACGAGCCTGAACTAGGTCCCGTTGGATCGGTGGCGCTACTCTTCGAGTAGGATCGGTCGTAGAAGTCCTGCACCCATTGCCACACATTTCCATGCATGTCGTAGAGACCGTAGGCATTCGGCAGCTTCGTTCCGACCGCCTGGGTCTGGCCGCTTGAATTATCACCGTACCATCCGTATTGGCCCAACTGGTTCACGTCGTCACCGAAGGAATAAGCCGTCGCGGTTCCCGCGCGAGCTGCATATTCGAACTCCGCTTCGGTTGGAAGACGGTAGGTGTAACCGTCTTTGGCTGCGTTGACTTTCTGGATGAAGGCTTGAGCGTCATTCCATGAAACCTGCTCGACCGGATGATTCGGACAAAGCCCGACTCCGTTGATGACGAGATACGCGTCTTTACAATACCCCTCTGATTTAAAATAAGACGGATTATAGCCCATCGCAAGGAACCACTCGAGCTGCGTTACGTCTGTCGACTGCATTTCAAAATCACGAGTCAGAGTGACCGAGTGGGGCGTCTCATCGCTGTCACGATTCGCTTCACTGCCCGGGCTTCCCATCTGGAAACTGCCGCGCGGAATCCTAACGAAACTAGCCGAAAGACCGGGAGTGCGTACATAACTGCGAAGAATATTGTATTCAAATCCTTGCTTCTCTTTTGAATAGACGAGCTTTGTGAGCGTCGGTTGGCCGATGATTTCGTCGACGAGCCGGTCCACAAGTCCGTTCAGTTCCCGGACAATCACTCCTAACTGAGAGTTATCGCCGAGCTTGCCATTCACCACTGCGAGTTCCTGCCGAAGCCGAGCGAGTTTTCCGGTGTCCGCGTTAGCGGAACCATATTCGGTGATGAACGTCTGGATAACGCCAATCGCTTCCTGAAGCTGCTCTTGCTGCTTGACAAGATCGCCAGTGTTTCCGACTTGACCTTTTCGGTAAACATCGAGTTTCCGGCCCATCTCGGGCGTGTAATCACCCATCGGGAGTTTCAATGCCTGCTTTAAGCGGTCCTTGAACTCCTGCACGGGAACTTTCGCGACCGTCGTTCCAGCCTTCGTCTTACAATCTGAGCGACGATTCAGAACCGTGTAATCCTGGCATTGCTGAACAACGACTTTGTCGGCGCTCTTGTAAAAAATAATGACTTCGCCATTCGGGCCGATGATTCCGGCGTCATAGACGCTTGCGACTTTTCTCATCACCTCTTTTTGGGAGAGCGCGACCGGAGAAGCGGGGCTTTCGCTTTTCGGGGCCGTGGAGCAAGAACCGAGGCCCACCATTCCGACCAACACAGCCAACGTCGCAAACACTCGAATTTTTTCCATAGGCTCAATTCTCATTTTTTAAGGTTATAAGCATTTCTAGGGAAATCTTGACCAAAACGAACTCGAAACTCAAGCTGTTTCATCCGTAAACAAAGCTAGGAAGTCGTTCCTGGCAGTTCACAGAGCGCCTTAGCATCTACTCAGTTCAATCCCAATCAAACCGAAAGCGGTAATGCGAAGATATTCAAATCAGGACGATCTCGCGGTCGGCCGGTCGCGGCTATCGCATTTAATAGGACGAAACTCGAAGTCCTCGGGAGCGTCATGAAGTTGACGGCGATCTCTCATAAATTACTATTCGGTTTTCAAAGAGCAAAAAACGGTGGCTTATAGATACGAATCCTTAAGAATTTCGTTTATATTCAGACCCCACCACGAGCCTTCGCAATAATTGCCCGCAAACTACTTTCGTTCACTCCAAGCCTCACGGCGGCCTTCCGCTGTGAAGGGCTCTCGCGGATGGCCGAGCGCACGAGTTGTCGAAGCTCGAATTCATATTTCTTTTCGAGATCCGCAACCGTTTCCACGACCTGTTTTGGAACATTCAATAGTTCGTTAAAACGTTCGTCGAGATCATTTACGTCGATACTCTCACCCCTCGCGTTGACCAGTAGCTTACTCATGCAGCCTTCAAGCTCACCAACATTTCCGGGCCAAGCGTAGGCCAGAAAAACATCCAGAACACGACTCGTAACCGTATGCCGAACTCCATTCTTCTTATGGTATTTTTCACAAAAATATTCCACGAGTGGCGCGATATCCTCGGTGCGTTTTCGCAGAGGAGGAATTTCGATCGTGAGAAAGTTTAAGCGGTAATATAAATCGGCCAAGAACTCGTTCCGCTCCGTCAGCTCACGCAGATTTGGCTTCGCGGCCGCGATGATTCGGCAATGGATGTCCATTTCAACATCGCCACCTTTACGCCTGACTTTTCGTTCCCGAATCGCGCGAAGCAGCGCGCCCTGGGTGCGGGCCGGTAATTTATCGACCTCGTCTAAGAACACCGTGCCCGTTCCGGCCATTTCAAAAATACCGGCCTTCCGCGAGGTCGCGCCGGTAAACGTTCCCTTTTCATACCCAAAAAGTTCGCCCTCAGTCACATCACCACCGGAAAAAGTCGCGCAGTTATTCCCGTCGACACGTAAATAGCGTGAGTCAGGGAAAATTGGGACAATTCAATCTTCAGACACTGTTAATGCAAGGAGAGTGCCCCGATTAACGAATCCATCTTTGGAAATTTTTTCCGTCTTCATCCGGTAATTCTGCAAATCAATCTGGGGCATAAACGAACTCAAGCGCTGGGATAGTTTATTGCAACCTGAGTAGAGACTACCCATTTCCTACACAGGTTCCATGAATAGGCAAAAATATGACCCAACCTCACCCCAAGAAATCAGAAATCCATTCTAAGAAAACATTTCCATTTTCATTGCAAAATCTCTCACCAGCGTCCAACGAAAGACTGAGGGACCGAGCGTCTGAAGAAGCCAGTGAAACGGTCAAAGCTGATGAATTAAAACAACAACTCGCAGATGTGCTCGAAGAGACCGATCCAAACTTCAAAAGCGACCTCGTTTATGATGGCTACCGCACTATCGAAGAATCCGATAATGACGCCTTGGATAGCTTAGATGGCGAACTGTATGAGGAATCCACACACGATCTCGTACTCAAGGACCGGGAAGTGAGCGATATCGACTCAGGCGAAGAAAGCCTGATCGATCCTCAGGAAAATAGAAAGTGATCCTATTATCAAGGTAAACTTTATGAAACCATTTAAACTACAACCCATTCCATTTGAATACGATGCACTTGAGCCCTTCATCTCAAGAGAAACACTCACCTTCCATCACGATAAGCATCACCGCGGGTATGTTGATCGTTTGAATTCGATTATTTCCGGTAGCGGCTTTGAGGGCTCTTCACTAGAGAAAATCATCAAAGAGTCAAATGGAGCATTATTTGAACAGGCAGCTCAGATTTGGAATCATGAATTTTATTGGAACTCCCTAACTCCCGATAAGCTCCATCTTTCCGAGTACTCCGTCTTAACAAGTGCTCTGATCGAATCTTTTGGTTCAGTTGAGAAATTCAAGTCCGAATTCGAAAGATTGGGAAGCAGTCTATTTGGGTCGGGATGGCTTTGGCTGGTATCCAATCAGTGGGGCACACTGAAACTTTTTACCACCAAGGATGCCGAAAATCCGATGCTCGACGGCCTAGAGCCGTTACTCGTTTGCGATCTTTGGGAGCACGCCTATTACATCGACTATAGAAACGTTCGAGCAAAATATCTTTCAAATTTTTATAAGATTATTAATTGGAAATTTGCAGCGGAAAACTTCAAGCGCCACGACATCGGGAGACGAATTTCCGGCAC
>JBGSHQ010000365.1:0-11252 GCA_041752095.1 Bdellovibrionia bacterium | reverse complement strand
CTGACGAGCTTGCTCCAGGAGTCGTCGGACTACGAGTCGCTCGCCATGAGGCGCCTTCGTTCATTTCGAAACGCCTTCATCCGACCACGGTTCCAGGCCGTAAGATGCAAGTCGATCCGACTCGCCGCCAGGCACTCGATGGTCTACGAGAAAATCTTCGCAGCCTCCAAAATCTTCATGAGCGCCTTCGTTTCATGCTGAAAGAAATCGAAGAGCTTTCTAAGGAATAATTTTAAGTCTCGAAAAAGAATGGGCGCGCACGCGCTCCTTGGGCATCAAGGGCCCCGCTTTCCGAAGAGGAGAGTGGGGTCTTTGAATTTTCTACTACCCGACGGTCGCGCCAGGTCTTCGCTTCGAAGGCGGGATAGAGGGATCAATCGGCTTTCCGTTTTCATCCTTCTCACTATTAGCGGCGATGAGCTGTTTTTCGGTCGGGAGATTTTTAGGGAAGCTAGGACGCTCTAATGAGGCCTTGGTGACTTCGGGTTTCGGCCGTGGGGCTTCGTAGGTCGAGCGCTTCGGAATGCGCACGGTAAGCTCTTCGCCGTCCCATTCACGGGTCATAAACTTAGGGTCGACGGGCCAGCCAAGCGGGAAGGTTTCAGAAAAACTCTGATACGCGTTCGTGCGAAGCGTGTGGCCTGGGCCAGCGTCGAGTTTCTCTTCGCTCTTTCGTTTCCCCGAAATAACGAGCTCGTTTCCACGGACGTTAATATTTATTTTATCCTGCTCATGGGTCGGGACCTGAGCGGTGAGAATAAACTGCTCTGGGGTTTCTCTGATTTTAGCGCTCACATTTACCATTCGGTAAAACGGATCGCTTTTCTGGGTCGAGTAAGCGTCGAGTTTCTGGGCCGTTTCTCGCTTTAACGCTTCGACTTCGCGCGACGCTCTCCAGTTCACATCCGTGATGGAGTCTTTCGTCTGTTTCATAGCCCCTTCGTAAACGCCCTGGTAATGCTCATTTGCATTTTCGATATCGGTGCGTGCTCTCGCTTCCGCTTCTTTACGGTAATTTTGGGTGTCTTTTGTAAGTTTCTCACCCGTTTCCCGTCGTTCGGATTCGAGCTGAGCTTTCATTAGATCGTAGTCGGCTTTCATCATCGCCATCTCTTCAGCGTAACGCTTGCGCTCGGCTTGTTCCGCTTCGAATCCCTGTTTCGTGGCTTCCTTTAATTTTACTTCGCCTCTCTGGTTCGCATCGAGGGTTGCTTCGGAGTAGTGGGCATCGAGTTCTTTTAGATCTTTCTCTGCCATTCGGGAAACGCGTTGTTTTTCAATCTCAGCTTTTCTTCTCGTTTCAGCGAGAGTTTCGTACGTTCGGTTCCGAACCGTTTCGATATAGTTATCGCCGCGTGCTCGCTCGACTTCCGTTCTTTTCTCATACTGATCGCGGAGCCCATCGATTTGTTTTTCTTCTTCTTTAGCTGCTTTCTGGATTCGTTTTTGTGACTCCTGAATGCGGTCCGCAGCTTCACGTTCAGCTCGGGTGGCTGCGTTTTGGGCGTTTGCGATGCGGGTGGTAGAATCGACAGCCATTTTTAGTGAACCGTCCCTTTAGCTTCGAAGAGAGTGTTTTCAACAATATTTAAATACGTGCGTACTACGGCTGCAAAAGTGCCCGCATCGAGCCGTTCGAGGTAGGAGCGCTTTTCGGCTAAACCTTTAAGACTCATAATTTTTTCGATATGAGGTTCGGTCGCGTAAGTTTCGCCCTTCTCGGTAGGGATCGGCATTTCGAGAATGCGTTTCAGCGATTCCGAATCGAAGAGAATATGATTTCCTTGGATCGCCTGCTCAAGCAGGTACTTCACGTGGGCCGCTTGGTCTTCAGTAATGTAGATCACGCGCGCCTCCCTTCCTTGGGATTTCGAGAGTCTCATCCTGAGACCCTGTTGGTGCAGTCTTTAGGTTAAAGCTAAAAACGACGAGGTGCAAGTGACGGCCAATGTCAAAATCTTGCCAACGAAATGCTTTATTTGACTCGGGGGAAAAGAAGCCGGACAATCGTACGTGGGTATGAAAAAAGGCACCAAGAAGGGCCCATCAGTTGAGCGCAGGAAGCACCCCCGTCGAACTAAAAAATCGATCACGGATACAGCTACGTCTGTCGCGCAGGAGCGATGTACCGCGTGTGGAAAAGGCTTGAAGGGCGAGGATCGGGCACTCTTCGTCGAAGAAGAAGTCGGTCGTATATTCTGTTCCGAAGAATGCATCACGAATCACTTTCAACCTGAGATTGATGTCATTGAAAAGGAATACTTTAAGTTCCGCCCAAAGGACGATTTAACTCCTGACGAACGCGAACAGTATGCGCACCTTCGTTGGATCACGATTCAGGAACCCGATGAAGTCTGGCAGGAAAAACGCGCAAGCGGCGATTATCGCCACACCCTCATTTCTCAGTTTAAGCCCGGTGTAAAACCGATTTGGTGTGTTTGTATCTGCCTCTTTTTACGTGGCGAGCCTTCATTTCTTTATATGGCATTCCCCACACGATCGAAGACACTCGTCGAACGATTCCGTAAGGGAAAGAAAATCGATTGGGAGAAATCATCTGAAGGAAGTTCTGAATCGGGCGGCGACGAAGAATACGCCGGCCCTAAGACAGACGGCTTAGCAGACGGCTGGTCGCAGAGTGAAACCCTGCGCGCCGAAATCCATAAGACGCGGAAGTCGACCGATATTCCCGAAGAAGAATTCGGACTTTACGAAAAATATTTAGAGAAGACCCTCGAATCACCGGATGAACTCTGGGTGATGGAATCAAAAGATGATGGGGAGCCTGATCGTTACCAGTTTATTAAGCACTTTCCGGAAGAAGATGCTGGCGGAGTGTACTACATCGTTACGGCGCAGGAGTCGGAGCAGACGGAACACCTCGAGGTCATGACTCAGGTTCCAACGCGTGATCCAAAGGTTGTGAATCAGTACCGTAAGGGTCGCCAGGAATTAGTGATCGAAGAAGACGAATCGAATAAGACGATTCACTAATTGGTTTTCTTCCGTAAGGGCCAAGTTAGATAACCCATAACGAGTAGTGAAACCGCGAGAGCAGTTTTCCCGAACCAATCTCCGAGAGAAAGCATCAGAGTCGGGATCGGTTCGATCACGGGAACTTCGACATTCATGATCTCAGGCTCATAGAGCTTCGTTTTAGCGGCCACTTCCCCGTTCGGTAGAATGAGCGCAGAGAACCCCGTATTGGTCGAACGCAGTTGCGGAATGCGGGTCTCGATACTCCTGAACGAAGCGAGATGGAGATGGTAATAGGGCGCTCCGATCGGTCCAAACCAGGAATCATTCGTAAAATTAAAAATGACTTCCGCACCCTTTATAGCCGCATCACGGGTAAAATTAGGGAAGAGAACCTCGTAACAGATTACGGGCTGTGTTTTTATTCCAGCTACTTCCCGAATAATGGGTCCCGGTCCTTTTCCAAAAAAACCGACCATCGGGAAAAGAGAACGGAGTTTTGGAAAATATTCGAAACCCGGAATATATTCACCAAAAGGAATCAAAATCGTCTTCGTATAACGGGTATCGGTTCCATTCGGTTCGAGATAAAAAACAGCATTATAACTCTGTCCGCGCATATCGCGGTCATAGCCACCAAACACGAGAGGGATTTTTCGGTCGGTGACATAAGCTTCGATCGACTGATCACGCGCGAAATCATCCGAGGATTCTGGAGAGCGAAAGGTGGATGGATAGGCCGTTTCGGGCCAGAGGAGTGCTTGGGGTTTTGGGGTTAATTTTAGCGCATCATTCGAAAGATCGTAATAGGTGCGCATCACCCGCTCAGAGGCTTCCCGGAATCCTTTTTCGGAAGCGAGTTTTTCAATATCGCCGATGTTTGCTTGGATCACTCCAAACTGGGCTTTCTTTTTTGGATGAGCGAGTCGGAAGCCAACCTGACCGAGTCGGTAGGAGCCGTAAAAAAAAGCTGAAAATAAAAGCGCGACCGCAAAAATCACAAGTGGCGTGCTCACGCGAACCGCACCCCATACCGTGGGTTCTCCTCGTTTTTTAAATCGTGAGATGAGTGTGAAAACGGTGATGTTGCATGCGAGTAATAGGAAAGTGAGGAATGCCGGACCACCAATATCAGCAGCCTGCTTTAAACGGGTGGCATAAAAAAGGGAATGTCCGAGTGTATCGACGAACATTTTAGGAAGGCACCAGTCGAGTCCAGAGTAAAATAGAGCGATTACGAAACTAAACCCAAGCACCTTCCAAGCGCAGTTCGTATGGGTGATCTTCTTCAAAAGAAAGCTGAGTGGGAGGGCACCGAGATAAAACTGGGGTTGGGCAATGAGTCCAAATAATAAGAGTGCGGTGATTGCGAGCGGCCAAGGGAGCGCGCCGAATTGGTGGACGACATAAGCGACCCAAGAAAAAGTGATGACGCTGAAAAGAAAGCAGAGCCAGAGACTCTGCTTTAAAATCGTTTTAGGGTCCTTCTCTTCAGCAAGAAAGAGGAACCAGGGCACAAGTGCAATGGCCGAGAACCACCAAAGAGCAAGGGGTTCGAACGTTAAGAAAAGAAGTGCCGCTGAGAGGAGAATAAATCGGTTTGGACCGTTTTTCTTGAATTGATGAACTAAAAATGAGTCTCCAGGCCGCGCCACTCATTCATCATGAATGAACTTGGGGGGGAACTCAACTTTAGTTGAGTGAGAGTGGTTACTCGCCGATGGCTTCGATAATAGCGGTCGGGCCACGAGCGATCGAGCGGATGATATCGGTCTCTTTCGCCTTCGGAGGAGTGATGCCTAAGGCCAAGAGTGCCTTCTTTGCGTTCACGCGCCCGCCTGCCGCAACCTTTTCTTTCAGGTCAGGGTAGGTATCGACCGAGTTACGGATAATTTCCTTAATGCGTGCTGGGGTGAGTGTTGGATCCTTCGAAAGAAGGAGTGCTGCAATCCCGGAAACGAATGCGGTCGCCTGCGAAGTGCCCGTCATGAATCCATAACGACCGTTCGGGAGGGTGCTAAAAATATTTTCTCCTGGAGCGGTGACGTCCACTTTCGTTTTTCCCCAGTTCGATGAACGAATGAGTTTATTATTAATGTCAGTCGCTGCGACCGAGATAATGTTCGTGAGACGGTACGCAGAAGGGTAGTAGAAATTTTCAGGAAGGTCAGTGTTTGAGCGTTCGTTTCCTGCTGCTGCTACGATTAAAATTCCTTTTGCTTCAGCCTTTTTTAGCGCTTGATACTCTTCATCGGCGAATTCAGGCCCGCCACCTGAGTAGTTAATCACTTTAGCGCCACTGCTAATGGCCCATTCAAGAGCCTTCACTGTATTTTTTAGGTTTACTGCACCCGTGTTGCCTTCGGCGTAATATTTCACCGCTTCGATCGAAACGTTCTGGACGACTCCGCTCACGCCCGCTTTTGGGTTAGCGATAGCGCCGATAATTCCAGCGACGTGAGTGCCGTGCCCGTGTTCGTCAGTTGGGTTAGGGGAGTTTTTCACGAAATCAAATCCGTAAACACCTTTTGCGTCCCGATAAATATTTCCTTTTAAGTCAGGGTGATTCGCATCAATGCCGGTATCCACTACGGCGACGATCACTTTCTTAGATCCCTTTTCGATCGTCCAAGCTCCGAATGCATCGATGTGAGACTGGGCGCGAGCGTTTGCAATTCCCCAGTTCTTAAACGTGGTCAGTTTGAAGGCTTCGACGACACTCTTCAGTTTCGAGCTGCCGCCGATGGCGCCAAAACTAAGAACAGTCGCCACGGAGAGGGCGGCGACTCGATTCCGGTTTTTAACTAAGACACTTTGCTTCTTCACGGGGAGCCTTTCCTTTTTCTCATGCATCCCCTGCTTTTCCCCAGGACCCTAGGGAGGGATGCTTCGCTGTGTTATAAAGCAAACGACATGCCGCGTCTAGGGTGGGGGATCTTTAAAAAAAACGTTATAATTACATATATTTAACTTAATGTTACTCGCTTGAAACTGTCTAAACTCTAGACATGTGTGAACCCCGACACAGGTCCTTCAGCCGCTCCTAGAGCGCGGCTGACCCATGTGAATGCCATGCGGATTCTCTCTCAGGTCGCTTCGCGGCACGGCCGATAGGGTATGTATGAGCGGTTTTAGCCGAATCCTACTATTTGCGTTTACTGGATCCTTCCTAGCTCTTCTGGGTTCTTCGGGGGTTAGGGCCGCAGAAACGCAATCTGCGCGGACCGCAAAAGATGCGATCGAGCTTTTAGCGAAAACTCCGACCGGAAAAAAAATTCTGACTCGTGCCATGACTTTCTGGAATGAGTCCAGCCAGATGGGGATATTAAAACACCTCGCCTATGGTCCTGTTTCTCGAACCGATGCGGTTCTCACCAGGCACTATAATCCTGAGAACGGTGAAGAGATTCGGGAACGTTATGTTACGGTGATATTAAAGCGAGATCAGCCTCTGATGGATGTGGCGATGGACTTAGGTCATGAACTCATTCATGCGACCGTGCCACCGACATGGGATCCGTACGATCCCTCACTCACGCCTGGAAAATATATGTTCGCAGCACTCGAAGCGAATGGGGGAGAGATCGACGCGGTATTTGCAGAATGCGAAATCGCTGCAGATTTCAAACGTGATCTAGACATCCAGACCAACCGCTGTGATCGCTACCTGACACTGGCTTCGCCTGATAATCGACTAGCCGTCGATCGCATTAAAATTCAGACTGATTTTTACCGAGTCGGAAAATGGGAAGGGTTTGTTCGTACACGCCTCGGAAAAGAACGAACAACGTTTCCATTACTTTCGCACAAGACCCCCGAACTTTATTCAGCAACTGGGGGTGCTCCCTATCCGGTTTCACTCATGCGCGAGTACGAAGAACTGAACCGTGTTGCTTGTGAGAATGTTCGAAAAAGAGGCGGAGCTGCCCGTGCGCCTGCGACTGAAAAATTAGGCGACCGATGTCAGGGGATGAGTTTTTCATCGAGAGCTCAGGATTAATGAAGTTACAGAATATCAAACAGAAACCTAACTCTACCCGACCCAGGAGACCATGCTAACTTAAAATACGTATGCACCAGAAGCTGGGTTTTCTCCCCACTTTGCCTTCCCTCCTTGTACACCCGGGAGCTCCCTTTATTCATCGGGATCTCTCCTGGCTCCAATTTAACGAACGCGTCCTGAACGAAGCCCGAGAAACGGTTAATCCTCTATTAGAGCGGGTAAAGTTTCTAGCTATATCCCAGTCGAATCTGGATGAATTTTTTATGATCCGTTTCGCTTCATTGGCTCGATCGATTTCGACTCTCCAGAAAACGAATCCAGAAAAAGCAGAACGGACTTCCGAGATTCGCGATAGCATTTTAGAGTCAGTAGCCCAGTTTACCGGACGTCAGGCTGATACGCTGGAGTCACTAACGGCTGAGCTCGAATCCTGTGGTATCCAGCTCGTTCGTGGGGCGAGCGAGGGAGAACCCGCGTTTGAAGCAGGCGAGAAGGTATTCCAGGAACAGATCCTTCCGAGCTTAAGTTTACCCGTACAGTTTAAGCCTGCGGAAATTGCAGAGCTTGAAAACCTACAGGCCGCGCTCATTTTTAAAGGCGACCGATGGACGAAGCTCCCAAAATCACTTCAGGGTGTCTATCTTCTCCCTCATGAAAATGGAGTTTATGTTTTCTTTTTAGATGATCTCATCATGACTCATCTTGAAAGTAGCTTTGACCCGATCGGAATTTTACGCCTGACGAAGGATGGCGATTTTTCAGTCGACCTCGAAGAAGAGGATCCAGAAAATATTCCTGACGTGGTTCGGTCGGGACTCGGTCGCCGTGATAAAGGCAAGCCCGTAAGGCTACAGTATTTCGGATCATTCGAGGATGTATTTCTCACTCAGGTTTTATCGGTCTTAAAGTTTCAGCCGGGTCAGCTGATGATCACACCGGGATCGCTCTATATCCGTTCGCTTTGGACACTTGTAAATCAGTGTCCAGAATCGGTTCTGAGTGCAAAGCCTGGCATTAAGTATCCGCCGCTTGTGAGTCGAGTCCCTTCTATCTTCGAACGACCGGCCGAACTTTTTACGCAGATCCAAAGAGCGGATATTCTCTTGCACCATCCCTACGATTCGTTTGATGCGTTTGTATGTTACCTACAGGCCGCGTGTGTTGATCCCCAGGTTCGCTCGATCGAACAGACGGTGTATCGAATGGATACACTCTCGCCGATGGTGGAGTCTTTAAAGTTAGCTGCGAAAACTAAAAAGGTAGTCGTCATCATCGAGCTTCGTGCGCGATTTGATGAGTTAAATAATTTAAGTCTTGCCGATGATTTAAAAAAAGCAGGGGTCGAAGTTCACTTTGGTTTCGGAAAATTAAAACTTCACGCGAAGATTGTTTTAATCACTCGGGAAGAAGAGCGAACACCAGGCCATAAGGCCGAATACCGTTATACCCATATTTCGACGGGGAATTATAATTCGGCGACTGCTCGACTTTATACTGACCTTGCGGTCCTCACTTCAAAAGATGAAGTCGGCCAGGATGCGCGCCACTTTTTCGATGCGATCGTGAAGGAACAAGTCCCATCACAGTTTAAGCACTTAGTGGCTGCGCCGACTCGTCTTCACCGAAGGCTTCTCCAGCATATTGATCAAGAAGCGGGAGCAGCGAAACGCGGAGAAAAAGCTCGGATCGTTGCTAAGGTGAATGCACTCGTCGATGAAGAGGTGATTTCGAAACTTTACGAGGCTTCACAGGCGGGCGTGCAGATTGATCTCATTGTTCGGGGTGCGTGTTGTCTGATCCCGGGGATTCAAGGTCTTTCTGAGAATATTCGAGTTATTAGTGTGGTCGATCGATTCTTAGAACATTCGCGGATTTACTATTTTGAGAATGCTCGCGCACTTTATATTTGTAGTGCAGACTGGATGCCGCGGAATTTTTTCTCCAGGCTTGAGCTTGCGTTTAAGATCACCGATCCACTGGTCTATCAGTACATCGAAGAGTTTTTGATACCGATTTATCTCTCGGATGCTGTGAAGTCTCGGGAGCTGACTCCGCTCGGAACGTGGAAGAAAAGAACGCCGGCCGGAGCGAAGGCTAATTTTAGTCCGGCATTAAAAACGCTTTTTAAGGGGCTCCCACTTCGCTCACAGTTTCTTTTTGAAGAAATTGCAAAGCGCGAATACTTGGGAACCCCTCTTGAAAAGCGATTTACTTCTGATGGCGAGGGCGGCGGCTCTTAGGCCAACGACTCGTCGGCGGGGTCGGGTTCGTGCCTCGTGTCGGAATGAACTGAGCAAGTTCGGAAATTTTCGTGACATCTTCACCCCGACATTGATCGGCTGAACAAACGTTCGAAACACGGCATCCGTTTTGATAAACGAAGTCGGTTTCTCCGCGAACGAGAATTCCTTCGACTAAGCCTGTTTTCGTATTAAATACGGCGCTTCCCGAATTTCCACCGTAGGTATCAAGATTCGTCACGAAGAAACCAGGTTTCGAGACATCGCGAACTACGGATTCACCTCCGAAAGAAATTTTCGTCGGGAGTCCACTGGGATGACCGATCACGCCGATTGGATCTGAAACTTTTAAGTCGTTTGAGCGGTTAATCGGGAGTGGGGCGTGGCCAGTGACTTTTTGGGAGAGTTTAATCACAGCATAGTCTGCACCGTAATTTTCTTTTTTACGCGCAATGATTTTATCGCATGAATAAACTTCCGATGCAGGCGTAGTGGTTGGGAAAACGCCGTCTTTTTTTACGGCGTATCCGAAAACGAACCGCGCAGCATTACACTCATCGATCGTCTCAATGCAGTGACCGGCTGTGATGATGATGTCATCAGCGACCAAGGAGCCTGAACAGAATCCAGCTGTCGGTTGATTAAAATAAGGTTCAGTGGTGCAGAGTCCGAAGGCACGACCAAAGGTTTCTGCGTCGATATCGTAGTGCGAACCATTTAAAGTGAGGTTCGAATGACTCATGAGAACGACGGTTGAGTCGGCGAGAGCGAGATCTCGAGAGTTGGTGACCTGGAAGATGTCCTGGCGATTATCATCACCGTAGATGACTTTTTCGTGATCACTAGCAAAAGAAGAAGAAAGTGTTGCGAGAGAAAGACACACCATCCATGGCGTTATTTTCATCGGGAGTCCCTCCTTGGACCGGTTTCTAATAGTTTAACCCGAGGAGTGGGCGGGGATGAAATCGGGTCGTGGTATGGAGGAATTGGATGTCGTTTTATTCGCCAACGGGTTACCGAAAATGACGAAATCATGGCGTTTTTCCGGTAGGTAAAAAAGTTCTAGCCATTTTATTTAAAAAAGTGTGATGCTTGTGAAGCCGCTCCCGGAAAGGATTCTGGGGAAATGAAGTTTATTTATTTCGTGAACATGGAGGTTCTGAAATGGCGCGTTTTTCTCTTGGAGTCGTTGGTCTTTTTTTCTTAGCTTCTTGCGCTAAAAATGGTGAAAAACCCTTTCTTCCAGTCGTTGCGAAGGTCGGTGGGGAAGTTCGAGCGATTTCTAAAGAAGAAGCAGTAAAGATTTGCGAGAAGAACTACTGCGAAGAAAATCAGATCTATGTCACGCATTTTGGACGTCGAAGAAATGATGATCCAGTGCCAGTGCCCGCACCTCTGCCACCACCAGGACCTGCTCCACAGCCGACTGCTCCTGGAAATGTTCCGAACCAACCAGCCGAACAGATGGACTATTCTCGCTCCGTACTTCGAATGAGTGATGCATGGGCGGTGAGTGAAGGTGTGCCGAGTGTGGTCGTCGCAGTGATCGATAGTGGTGTTGATTATTTTCATCCGGATTTAGTTTCGAATATCGCGAAAGATGCGAGTGGTGCCTATGGGTGGGATTTTTATAATAATCGCGCTAACGGTTACGATGATAACGGGCACGGCACCCACTGCGCAGGCGTCATCGCAGCTGCTCGAAATGGCATCGGTGTGCGTGGGGTTGCGCCGCGAGTGAAGGTGTTACCCGTGAAATTTCTGGGGGCAAATGGGAGTGGCGATACCGCGGACGCGGTAAACGCGATCGATTATGCCGTCGCGAATGGAGCAAAAATTCTTTCGAATTCGTGGGGTGGAGGTGGGGCTTCGCAGCTCTTGGATGATGCGATCCAGAGAGCTGTGAATAAAGGTGTGATCTTCGTCGCGGCTGCCGGGAATAGTGGCGAGGACATCGATCTCGGGCCGAGTTATCCCGCGAGCTACGCTAACGTCGTAGCAGTTGGCTCAAGTGATCAGGTGGATGATCGATC
>JBGSHQ010000364.1:0-2692 GCA_041752095.1 Bdellovibrionia bacterium | reverse complement strand
CGGTGAAGAATCGTGTGAAGTGACATTCACTCATGAAGATTCAACCCACTCGAAGTCTCACTCGAGTGATCCTGATGATCAGAAAATGGTTGTTACTCTCTCCATTTTTCCTGCAAAAATGAGCGAACTGAATGCTTCACTGGGTGAGCTCATGAATAAAGAGGGGAGTGAACTTCGAACTGAGATTTCTAAAGAATGGACTGTTTTTTGGAAAGTTCGAACTGGAGAATCGCGCCTTCTTCTTGCCCGCCCTGAAGTTGACCAATGGGTTGCAACTCTGGCACTTTCAGCATCACATCTTTCACTTCTGCGCGAAAAACTGGTTTCGTCCCCAGGTGGTTTTAATCTTTCTGATCTCGAAGGGGTGAGTCGGGTGAGTAATCTTGAAGTGATCCTTCGGGAGAAAACCTAGGTGAAACGAAAGTACTTATTACTCATCCTCGACGACGTCGATGAGATGCGGGAGTGGATCCGTGAAATCATCTCAGCTCGCTTTTCGGGTTGGCGGATCAGGACGGCGAGTTCAGCGGTTGAGTTTCATCAGGAGCTAGAGCGCGAAAGGCCGTCGCTTGCCCTTATGGATGAAGTACTCGGTCCGGGTGAGGATTTAGCGAGCTTACTTAAGGTTGCCGAAGCCCAGCTCATTCCCGTGGCACTCATGACAGGGATGGACCCAGCCCACCGAAACCCCGCTCGAATTCCTACAGGGGTAATGCGTCGCACCGTAAAACCAAGTTGGGATACGGGTGAGGGGGTAAATGAGTTTCTGGATGAAATCGGTGAGGTAATGGCCTTGACTGAGTCTGGCAAAATCGGTTAGCAATCGTGAACCTAAAGTTTTATTGAAAGGAACTTTTTCAAATGGCCGTTAAGATTCGCCTTTCCCGACATGGTTCAAAAAAAGCGCCGATGTACTTCATCGTTGCAGCAGATTCCGGCGCTTGCCGAGATGGAGCTTTCCTAGCAAAGCTCGGACAATACCAACCTAAAGCTGTTAAAGCTTCAGATAAGCTGAAGATTGACCGCGATGCTCTTCTCGTATGGCTCTCTAAGGGCGCACAGATGACGAGAACGGTTGGACAACTCGTTAAAATTAAGTAAGAATTTTACTTAAGTGGGGATGAGTTCATGATGAGCTTTTCCTAGCGCGGCGAACGTGTGTGAATTGCGGTCTAGCGACCGTCAGCAGGGAGGCTCTTATATGTCGCAACCAGGTGAACTCGTTGTTTTGGTCGAAATGATCGCTAAGGCTCTGGTCGATAAATCCGCTGATGTGAGCGTGAACGAAGTCGTGGGTGAGAATACGACCGTACTCGAGTTAAAGGTCGCGAAAGAAGATCTCGGAAAAATCATTGGTAAACAGGGCCGTACCGCTCGTTCGATTAGAACTATTCTAAACGGAGCCTCGACGAAACTCCGTAAACGCACCGTCCTCGAAATTATCGAGTAAAGGTGCTAGATCCTCTTTCGTGGCGACACTGAAAGAGATCCATTTTTTAACTCTTTTTCCGGAGATGATGAATCCGGTTTTAGGCGCGTCTCTGTTGGGTAAAGCGGCTGAAAAGGGCCTCCTCCAGTTTTCGGTTCATTCGATCCGCGCTCACGCCACCGATAAACATAAGACTGCCGATGAACCTCCTTATGGTGGTGGCGAAGGGATGCTTTTAAAAGCGGATGTGCTTTACTCGGCGTGGAGTTCTGTCGTTCCTGAAAAGTCTCAGGCAACTCGCACGATTCTACTTTCCCCACAGGGTCCTCATTTTACCTCTGTGAAGGCTAAATCTCTGGCGAGTGATTATGAAAAACTCGTTTTCGTTTGTGGTCACTACGAAGGCGTCGATGAACGGTTTATCGAAGAGTGTGTGGATGAGGAACTTTCGATCGGGGATTACGTTTTAACGGGTGGCGAATTACCGGCGCTCGTCGTTGCAGACGCTGTCGCGCGCTGGGTGAGTGGCGTGATTGGAAAAGAAGGTTCGGTATCGAAGGATAGTTTAGAGGGTGGCCTCTTAAAGTATCCTCAGTACACACGGCCTGCTGATTTCCGCGGGCGGAAGGTTCCTGAAGTTCTCACGAGTGGGAATCATGCGAAGATAGATACATGGAGACTGGAACAGTCGATCCTAAGGACGAAATCGAAACGCCCAGATTTATACGAGGCTTTCATAAAAGCCTCGACTCCCCATTCCGAAAGGAAAAAGTAAGATGAAGCGACCCAGAAAAATTTTACTTAAAGTAAAATTCAGAAAAAGCGCTACGGTTCTTTTAGTCGTGAGCCTACTTCTAGTGTCTGCATGTTCTTCTTCTAAGAAAAAAGCATCTCAGACTGCTCCGCAGTCTGTAGACGCCTCCGAATCCAAAGCTGAGATCGCCGTAGGAAAAACAAATGAAGACGAGCGCCAGGCTCCAAAAATCCAGCGAGAGATGAACGAGCTTTTTTTTAATGCAAAAAAACAAAGCCCCGGCGGACTTCACGCATTTTCAGACTCAAGGCTGGATGACTTAGAGACCGCGATGAAGGAGTCGAAATCGAATT
The DNA here is from genome assembly GCA_041752095.1 of Bdellovibrionia bacterium. Taxonomy (GTDB): domain Bacteria; phylum Bdellovibrionota; class UBA1018; order UBA1018; family UBA1018; genus JACMQW01. The sequence continues at coordinate 156 of JBGSHQ010000364.1, read as the reverse complement.
CGATCGTTTATTTCCTAGAAAATCGAAAATATTTCGAACGACTCGAAGATGCGGGCGGTGGATTCCGAGTAGTGACTAACGGAAAACGACTCGTTCCTTACTTAAAAACTCACGTCGGCCGAAGAAAATTATTCGAAATGGACCGAGCGCGGGTGG